>CAJLXE010000056.1 GCA_905210525.1 uncultured Clostridia bacterium
AAAAAAATATATTGTCAATCCTTTTTTGCAGATCTGTAATTTTTATTCCGAAAATTGTTATTTACTTTGAGTCGGCAGTGTGTTATAATAAAAATAATATGCTTGTTTCATCGGGATATAACGATATAACAAGCAGCAGAATATAAGCTTGCTTAATTATGGGCATACTATCTGAATAATGCAATAAAACACGGAGAATTACTTTTGAACAAATTTGTTTTACACAGTGAATACAAACCATCGGGCGATCAGCCGCAGGCAATTGAAAAACTTACGGATGGCATAAATAAAGGTATGCACGCCCAGACATTGCTCGGTGTTACAGGCTCGGGAAAAACATTCGCAATGGCAAACGTAATAGAAAAACTGCAAAGACCAACTTTGGTTCTTGCGCACAACAAAATTCTCGCCGGACAGCTATGTGCCGAATTAAAATCATTCTTTCCCGAAAATGCAGTGGAATTTTTTGTTTCTTATTACGACTACTATCAGCCTGAAGCATACATTCCGCGCACGGATACGTATATCGAAAAGGAAACATCAATAAATAATGAAATAGATCGGTTACGTCATTCCGCAACCGCGGCACTGCTTGAGCGGCGCGACGTTATCGTAGTGTCGAGCGTTTCGTGTATATACAGTATCGGTGATCCCGAAACATACAAGCGTTCAATGGTTTCTTTGCGCCCAGGCATGACTATGGACAGAGACGAATTGATAGATAAGCTTACAAGTATAAATTACAAAAGAAACGATATCGATTTTACAAGAAACACTTTTCGCGTAAGAGGTGATATTGTTGATATATTGCCTGCAAATACGGAAGAAAACGCAGTTCGTGCAGAATTTTTCGGGGATACGATTGATCGTGTATGCGAAATAAACGCAGTAACCGGAGAAATAACCTCGGCGCTCAATCATAAAGCAATATTCCCTGCCACACACTTCGTAATGGATAACGACAATATCGAAAGTAAGCTTTCCGCAATAGAGGCTGACATGGAAGAACAAGTCAAGCGATTCAAGGCAAACGGACAACTTATCGAAGCACAGCGCATAAGAGAAAGAACAAAATACGATCTTGAAATGATACGCGAAATCGGCTACTGCAACGGCATTGAAAACTATTCGCGTTATTTTGACGGACGTTCGCCCGGCGAGCCTGCCCACACACTTATAGACTTCTTCCCTGACGATTTCATACTTATGATAGACGAATCTCATGTTACTCTGCCGCAAATAAGAGGTATGTTCGGCGGAGATCTTGCGAGAAAAAAGAATCTCGTGCGATACGGTTTCCGTCTTGAATCGGCATTCGACAACAGGCCTCTTCGTTTTGAAGAATTTGAGCAAAAAATGGGTCAAACTATTTTTGTAAGCGCCACTCCCGGTAACTATGAACTCGAACATTCTTCTCAGGTGGCGGAACTTATTGTACGTCCGACAGGTCTTTGCGATCCCGTTGTTGACGTACATCCCACAGAAGGACAGATAGATCATCTTATAGGTGAAATCAAAAAACGTATCGAGACGGACGAACGTACAATCGTTGTAACACTGACTATACGAATGGCGGAAAGTCTTACGCGTTATCTTGAAGACGCCGGAATAAAAGTTCGCTATTTACACCATAACATAGATACTATGGAAAGAATGGAGCTTATCCGTGATTTTCGTCTGGGCAAATTCGATGTTCTGGTCGGAATCAATCTTTTGCGTGAAGGCATTGATATTCCCGAGGCATCCCTTATAGCCATTCTGGATGCAGACAAAGAAGGATTCTTGCGTTCGCAGACTTCACTCATACAGACTATGGGCAGAGCGGCAAGAAACGAGCACGGCAAGGTAATAATGTACGCAGACGTAATAACGGATTCAATGCAGCGCGCCCTTGACGAAACCGCACGACGCAGATCAATACAGATGAAATTCAATGAGGAACACGGTATAGTACCTCATACCATCACAAAAGCGGTTCGCGAAGTGATTGATATACACAAAAATACAGAAACCGGTAAAAAAGGAAAAACATCTAAATCAAAAGCTTCGGACACAGCTTCACAGATTGAAATCCTTACAAAAGAAATGCAAAAAGCCGCCAAAGAGCTTAATTTTGAACAGGCGGCAATGCTGAGAGATATGATAATACAGCTCAAAGCAAAAAAATAAACACAGCTTTCATTCAATAAGCTATTGAAAGGAACTATTATTTAACATGGAAAATAAAATAAAAATACACGGAGCAAGGCAGCACAACTTAAAAAATGTGGACGTTGAAATTCCTCGTGACAAGCTTGTCGTAATAACGGGACTCAGCGGATCAGGTAAATCATCACTTGCATTTGACACGCTTTACGCCGAAGGTCAACGCCGATACGTAGAATCACTGTCATCTTACGCAAGACTCTTTCTCGGCAGAATGGAAAAACCCGATGTAGATTATATTGAAGGACTTTCTCCTGCAATATCCATAGATCAAAAAACCACCGCCCGAAATCCGCGTTCGACAGTAGGTACCGTTACCGAAATATATGATTACCTGCGTCTGCTTTACGCAAAAGTAGGCGTTCCTCATTGCCCTCACTGCGGCAAAACGATTGAAAAACAATCCATAGATACAATAATAGATAAAATATTACAGCTTCCGTCCGGTACAAGAATACAGGTTCTTGCTCCTGTTGCGCGCAATAAAAAAGGCGAGTTCAAAAACGTATTTGCAAAAATGGTCAAAGACGGTTACGCACGCGCAAGAGTAGACGGCATAACAATGCAGCTCGATGAAGAAATAAACATCGACAAGCAAAAAAAACATAATATCGAAGTAGTCGTGGACAGGCTTATAATCAGAGATGAAATTATCAGCCGTCTCACAGGCTCGGTTGAAACAGCTCTGGCGATTGCAGACGGCCTTGTAATAATAGATATAATAGGCGGAGACGATATCCTCTTCAGCCAGAATTACGCCTGCCCCGACTGTGATATAAATATGCCGGAATTGACTCCTGCAATGTTTTCATTCAACGCGCCTGTAGGTGCCTGCAAAAAATGCCACGGACTCGGCGTATTCAAAGAAGTTGATGTTAATTGCATTGTTCCCGATGCGTCAAAATCCATTGCGGACGGAGCGGTAAAAGCTCCCGGCTGGTATTCCGTAGAAAACGGTACTATGGCAAATATGTATTTTACCGCAATACTCAAGAAATACGGCGGCAATATGGATATGCCGTTTTCGGAATTGCCAAAGGCTTCCCAAAATGCCATATTGTACGGCACAAACGGTGAAATACTCAATATGTCATATAAAGGTCAAAAGCACGACGCACCTTTTGAAGGTCTCGTAAACAATATTGCTCGGCGCTATGAACAAACAGAATCCCAATGGTCAATGTATGACCTTGACCGCTTCATGAAAGATACAGTATGTCCCGATTGTCATGGTGCAAGACTTTGCAAGGAAAGCCTCGCGGTTACTGTCGGCGGATACAGCATATACGATTTTACGATGCTTCCGATAGCCAAAGCGCTCGTTGCTGTAAACAAATTTGAATTTACACCCAAAGAACAGATAATTATTCATCAGGTTATAAAAGAAATAAACGCCCGTCTGAGTTTTCTTGTAAATGTCGGACTCGATTACCTTACCCTCGCCAGAAACGCAAGCACGTTATCCGGCGGCGAAGCACAACGCATACGCCTTGCGACACAAATAGGCTCCGGACTTGTCGGCGTTATGTATATACTCGAGGAGCCGTCAATAGGTCTGCATCAAAGAGATAACGGCAAGCTACTCGCAACCCTCGGGCGCCTGACAGATCTTAAAAATACCGTAATCGTCGTTGAACATGACGAAGAAACCATTTGCAGTGCCGATTATATCGTTGACGTAGGTCCTTATGCCGGGGTTTACGGCGGCGAAATCGTTGCAAGCGGTACGCTTCAAGATATTCTTAACTGTGAACAATCCCTTACAGGACAATATATAAGCGGTAAAAAATTCATTGCAATACCCGAAAAGCGAAGAACCAGCTCTGCAAATCTTACAGTTTACGGTGCTGCACAAAATAATCTCAAAAACATAGACGTAAGCTTCCCTATCGGAGTTTTCACTTGTGTTACAGGAGTATCCGGCTCCGGAAAAAGCAGCCTTGTAAATCATATATTGAACAAAGCTCTCTCTGCAAAGCTTAACAGGGCGCAGACCGTTGCCGGTAAACATAAAAGCATTGACGGTATAGAATTCCTCGACAAGGTTGTCACCATCGATCAGTCACCCATAGGCAGGACTCCGCGCTCAAATCCCGCAACATATACAGGTTTGTTTGATCTTATAAGAGATGTGTTTGCAATGACAAAGGATGCGCAGGTTCGCGGATACAAAAAGAGCCGTTTCAGTTTTAACGTATCGGGAGGACGTTGTGAAGCCTGCTGCGGAGACGGTATTCAAAAAATAGAAATGCAATTTTTGTCGGATGTTTACGTAACTTGTGATGTATGTAACGGCAAGCGCTATAACAGAGAAACTCTCGAAGTAAAATACAAAGGCAAAAATATTGCCGAAGTGCTCGATATGACGGTAGACGAAGCATTGGTATTTTTTGAAAATATGCCTGCTTTATACCGAAAGCTTGTAACGCTTAAAGACGTAGGCTTGGGGTATATAAAACTCGGACAGCCGTCTACAACGCTTTCCGGCGGCGAAGCACAAAGAATAAAGCTTGCAACTGAGCTGAGCAAGCGCAGCACAGGAAGAACCATATATATACTTGACGAGCCTACAACAGGTCTGCACATCGCGGATGTTGATCGTCTCATAACAATACTGCAAAGGCTTGTTGACGCAGGAAATACAATGGTTGTAATAGAACACAATCTTGACGTTATAAAATGCGCCGATTATATAATAGATATGGGACCTGAAGGCGGAGAAAACGGCGGTACTGTCGTAACATCCGGTACTCCCGAAGAAGTTGCCCGGTGTGAACAAAGCTATACGGGACAATATCTTAAACGCATATTTGAAAAAGCTCATCATAATTTGTAATTTATTTGATTCGGTATAAACTCAAACAACGTTGTCGGCTGATAAATGCGTCTCCGGCAACGTTGTTTAATATTATTTTGCAAAAATATCAAAATAATTTATATTTATCCCTGTTTTCGGTTGTATTTTTCACAACAATCTGCTATAATTATATGTTTAAGTCGTATATTTTACGTAATACGGCAAAATTATTACAGGGGGTTAAATATGTCGAATACATTGAAGATTATAATAGGGCTTTTAATACCTTTTGGAGGTACTTCACTCGGTGCCGCTATGGTATTTATTTTAAAAAAAGAAATGAGTCTTAAATTGCAAAAGGCCTTATTAGGTTTTGCTTCCGGAGTTATGATTGCAGCGTCTGTATGGTCGCTTATAATTCCGGCAATAGAAATGTCGGCTGACAGCAATTTGCCGGAATGGTTTCCTCCTGCAGCAGGATTTCTTGCAGGTATGGGATTTCTTTTGCTGCTTGATACAGTTATTCCGCATTTGCATTTCAACTCAAATAAGCCTGAGGGCAAAAAATCATCTCTCGGTAAATCGCTCATGCTTTTTATGGCAGTCACATTGCACAACATTCCGGAAGGCATGGCAGTAGGCGTAGTATTTGCCGGAATATTAAGCGGAAATGCTTCCATATCCTCTGCTGCAGCTTTTGCTCTTGCAGCAGGAATAGCACTGCAAAATTTTCCCGAAGGTGCAATTATATCAATGCCTCTTATAAGTACCGGTATCTCAAAGAAAAAAGCTTTTATATACGGAATATTATCGGGGATAGTTGAACCTTTAGGTGCTGCTGCCACAATATTGCTTACATCATTTGTGACTCCGCTTCTGCCCTATATGCTTTCATTTGCCGCAGGCGCAATGATATATGTTGTTGTTGAAGAGCTTATACCCGAGGCGCAAACAGGCGAACACAGCAACATAGGAACTGTGGGAGTTGCAATAGGCTTCACTCTTATGATGATACTTGACGTAGCTTTCGGATAAAAGTTCTATGGTATTTTAAACCGACTTATATGCCTTGATTCAAATGCGAGGAGAACATATTATCTTTATATATTCTTTGGGATTATACAAGTCAGATAAAACAGATGTTGCAGACAGTACCGTTTTCACACCGTCATGCACATCATCGCAATCATAGACCATCACATCCATATAAAAATGGTCGTCTCTGTCGGGATTGTATTGTATATATTTTAACGGTACAGAAATGCCAATGTGGTAACCGTCATGTTTTATCGTTGCAACAGTGGACAGTATTTCAGCCAAAGGTTTTCCACCAT
This sequence comes from uncultured Clostridia bacterium, assembly GCA_905210525.1. GTDB lineage: Bacteria > Bacillota > Clostridia > HGM11327 > HGM11327 > SIG351. Next base: position 6,337 of record CAJLXE010000056.1, read on the forward strand.
GGACTATATCATACGGCACAGCAATTACTTTTTCTCCGTCTTTCCTTAAAAACACATAGATAGGCGATTGTCTGTATACTTTTCCGACTGTTACAATCGTAACGCATAAACAGTCACATTGTAAATAGTCATGTTGATGATTTTCATCCATTATAATAATATCATCTTTAATACATATGTTTAAATTAAGCTCATCATTATCTACCCAAAACTTAAACTTAAAACTAATGTCTTCCGGTGACCTCGGAGGAGTTCCCTGAAAAATATATGTTTTTCTTTTATTGTATTTTTTTAACTGAAATTCATCCACTTCATAATAATCAACAGGCTCGGCAAATTGACATTGAAAAACAATTTCAGAATCCCACGTTTTCTCAATTACATCACGCAATACGGAAAAAGCGTCAACTTCTTTACTGTCTGTTTTCACATGATAATATTCATTAAAAGCATTATACGGTATCGATAAATCAATTGCTGTAGAAATTATCTTCTTTATACTATAATCAGGAAATACACCCGGATATATTATGTTTATATCAGAAAATATTTCTGCCATTGCATCATACAAGCAAGTCGAACTTATATCGTCTAAAAGTTCATCCCACTTTATTTTATTCGTATACTTTTCCGCGTATAATGCAATTTCAAAAATACGATAAAAACGTCTTTTCACAAAAAGATTATATCGTTGAACAAAATATTGATTTTTATTTGTTATTTCCTTATAATCTATTACTGTGTGCATATACAAATGGTAAATTAAATGTAACAAAGTTGCGGTTTCATCGAACGTCTTAAATTCAACTCTATCTAAAAATATACTTTTTGTATGTGATAACATATATGTTTCATTAATTTTAATGTTGCGAGATGAAGTTATGATTCTTCTATGTAATTCAATCAGCATTCCATGCCTTACCAATTGAATATGGTGTGGGTTACATATACTTGTACCGTCCAACAAAGAATATCCATTGTGAACAAGAATCTCATATGCGGCTTCAATGGATTTCTCTCCTACATATAAATCTATGTCACCTGCATTCCTTATATAAATCGGTTCATATAACTGCTGTGCTAATATAACGCCCTTAAAAAATATTGCATCAATACAGGATTCTTTAAGCAACTTATTAATTCTGATCATTTCATTGATTACCAGCGATGTCTGTATTCGATTGTATAAGATATCTTTTTTAAAATTATTCATGCAGATATCAGGCAAATAATTTTTCATTATATATAGCATATGGTTTTCTGTTAAAAAATCTTCGTATTCGTTATTATACAAATACTTTTGCATATATTTATAAGTTTGTTGAATCACGTTCATACAATAATATTTCTCCTATCGACCCACGGTTTTTATGTGTCTGTAATTCACCGAAAAAAATATTTAACGGTAATGTTTTGCCTGTGCATCATACATATCTTTATAATTCGGGCAATTTTCGATCAGGTTATTATGGCTGTCAAAGCCTTCCACAACGCCGTCTTTAATAAATATAACCTTGTCCGCATATTTAGCTGCAGACAGACGATGCGATATGTAAAATACAGTTTTACCCTTTGTTCCTTTAAGAAACACTTCAAGCAAATTGTTTTCTGCAAAAGCATCAAGTGCAGAAGACGGCTCATCAAGTATTATTATATCGGAATCTCTATATAAAACTCTTGCAAATGCCACTTTTTGAGTTTCGCCTCCCGAAAGATATACCCCGCTGTCATCAAATGCACGCCCAAGTCTTGTATCTATGCCTTTTTCCAAAGAAAGTATTTTGTCCTTTATTCCTGCTGTTTCCAAACATTGGAGAACTCTGCATCTGCATTCAGGCGTGTCTTCATATTTGTCCAAAGCAACGTTTTCTCCGACAGTATAATCAAAAATTTTGTAATTCTGCATTATAGCAGAAAATAAGTCGTGATAGCTTTGATAATTATATAATTGTATATTTTTGTCACCGATTGCAATTTCGCCTTCGCTTGGATCGTATAATCTTGCCAGCAACTTGATAAAAGTAGATTTTCCTGCACCATTAGGTCCTACAATAACATAAAATTTCTGCCGCTCTATATGTAAATTGATATGTTTAAGCACGTCACTTTCTAAGCCATTAT
>CAJLXE010000057.1 GCA_905210525.1 uncultured Clostridia bacterium
TATAATATTGTCAAATTACTGCTCTGAAATTTTGCTGAAGCGGAGGAAAAAAGCTTATAAAAAAATCAACCGTGATTTATAAAGGTTACGGCTGATTTTCGGAAAATAACACCAACCGTGATATAAGCAGAACAATGTTATGCTTTCTTACGCGTTAAGCAAATTCCTATAATCGATCCGATCAAGGCGAATGGTGTTATTCTGATGAACATCCACTCAAATGGCTGAAACATCACTCCGACAACTAAGTTTTCGGGGTGACTGTAATCCCAATTCAGGTAAGGGCTATTCAATGCAAACAGAATTGCCGAAATAGCCAATATAATCGCACATAGCGAGATAAAAAGCCAATGCATAGCTTTTTGTTTTGCTGCTTTTCTGTGTGCAAGTTGCAGATTGATGACCTCAAGTTTCTCGGAAATTATGCTTAGTTCATCGGCTTTCGTCTCAACGACGGTTTCTCCGAGCAATGTGCTTACAGATGTTTCAAATACCTCTGCTATGGAAATCAGCATATCGGCATCCGGAACCGACAGACCCATTTCCCATTTTGAGATGGTTTGTCTCACCACATTCAGTTTGATTGCAAGCTCTTCTTGCGAGAGTCCTTTGGATTTTCTGATTGCTTTAATGTTTTCGCTCAGCATCATGAATACCTCCTTTCGCTTCCATTATACAGAGAAGCTCCCGTTGCGTCAAGCAACATAAATTAACATCTGCCATCTCTTAAGCAAATCATGCTTTACCGCACTCACTTTATCATAAAAAATGTATAAAAAGAAATGCTATTTGGAGAAAAACATATGGATACGCTGTGCCGATAAACCGGAAGCTGTCGAGTTCTTTACATAGATAAAATTATAATGGTGCAACTAAGTTTGAATTTGTCTTTACAATAATTCGTTTCAACTCTTCCTTTACAAGCACATGAAAATTGCGATTTGTCACACTCATTATACCATTAAATAAAGCACTTAGCAAGGAAAAATCCACCGTAATTCTATCAAAATTACGGTGGACTTCTGTACCGCGCCGCCGAAAAAGATATCATCGGATTATTCCCGGCGCTGAATTTATTTAGGGATGGATACTCCTTCCTTCGACACAAAATACACCGTTTGTCAAAGGCTTTTCGGAATCGGGTTTGCATAAAATCCCGCGATGGATCAATTCATCGGTAACATATCCGATGATCTGATTCAGATAACAACCTACCCATTGATTGATTTGACTATGCAGGTGTTTCGGCACAAAGCTCTCAAAGCTCTTGCGGACGTTTTTGATCCATTCGGCAAGAAGATCGTCTATCTTTTCATCGGTCATATCAAACAGAGAAACAAATCTTGCAAACTGCTCATCCGTGAAATACGGGACATTAAGATAATAATTCCCCTTGAAAACTGTGATCAAATTGTTTTTTGCGAAATGTGCAGCATCTTCGTCGGACAGAGCATCTTTGGATATCAAACCATCCGTCATGTTTTGTACAATACCGGTCTCATGTATACGACGCATTCCGTTGTTATTGTAAATATTATAATCAAAATATTTACTTATCCAATAATAGTATATCCTCAGTGAGGAATTGTTTTCATCGACTGCATTGCATCCGGAACTATATTCGGCACATTCTTCGCGCTCATCTGCGGTTTCTTCCACGAGAAACCAACCGTAGCCGCCGTCCTTTCTCGGAGGATATGAACCATTTTCAAGTTTTAAACGGTTATTTTTCACATTGCGAATCTTGTGCCTGAGCATATACGGAACGACAATGTATCCCAGTCTGCCTATACCGAAATCGTTGCCGTAAAAATCAGCAGCACCGATTTTGTCCTCTGCTTCTTTCAGAACCGCCTCAAATTTATCGGTAAGCAAATTGACTGCCAATGCGGAAACGCTCTCAATCTGTTTCCGGTCTTTCAAGCGTAAGATAATAAAATCGGTTACATACTTATTGCCGACTTTGCATATTGCATCGCCATATTCCAAACGAGGCAGTTCGTCCTCAATATACATCGTCGGCATGCCCGTTTGGATGCTTATTTCCTCTACTGTCAAAGACTTTTCATAAGCGGCGAGGCAAATAGCACGGGCAATCTGCGTGTGAAGATATGCATCGGGATTCATATTGCCATTACATACTGTAGTATTCCAATTGATTCTCTGATAGACCTTATTCATTTTGTCTTCTCCTATCCTATCTTTGATCTTTTGGCGTCCTATGTTCAGTCGCCATTTGATTGTTGTTTCGGGGAGAGAATACTTTTGGGCAAGACTTCTGACAGACAATTCGCCGATATAATAGTCAACAAAAATGTTCTTGTAATCGGAAGATAGTGTGTGTAGATACCGAAAAACCGTTTCATATTGTTCCCGTGTATTGTCCACATCAAGATCGGAATAATCTGAGATATCAAAAAGTTCGTCTTCATACAACAATACGATTCGATTTTTATTTCGTGCATCAATAAAACGAGCATATCTGTTGTGAGCAATACGCCAAATCCAAGCGTCAAGCGATTTGATTTGATATTTGCCCATTCCGTCAAGAATATGACAAATAATCTCGCCCGCAAGATCCTCGGCATCGCAACGATTGGATAACCGCTTACAGCAGAAATGAAATATCGGTTCAATGTACGGAATAATTTTATTCTCGTCCAAGCTTTTCTCTCCTTCCTTGGTTGTTGCAATCATGATTACATCCTTATAGTGCATTAAAAATGATTTGGATAGGTCTTTTTATAAAATTATATCATGAATTTATGGTGTTGTCTACACAAGTCATCTGCGAATACAAATATACAAAACAAAAAAAACAGCACCCTATTTGGTACTGTTTGTTTTGGCGGAGAAGGAGGGATTTGAACCCTCGAAACGCTATCAACGTTTACACGATTTCCAGTCGTGCGCCTTAGGCCGCTCAGCCACTTCTCCAATTATTTATGCCAGAGGTCAAGCCTTGCTGACTTTGATATTATACCATTTTATGTGAGATTTGTCAATATTTAATTTGAATGTTTTACTATGTAATTTTTATTCTGTCGATTGCAATATACAATGCCTGAAGCTGCAAATATCGGGCAGTATTCGGTCTATGTAATAATTTGCGTTTTTTCAGTACTGTTTTATACAAAATATCCGTTTAAAAGACAAATAAATCGCTTGACATTTTTGCAAAAATGTTGTATCATATTGTAATGATGAATTGATATATACTGAAATAATATCTCGCTTATCTGCTGTAATTTTATTTACGTCAATTAATTTATTACGTTTTATATGAATCTTTACCATAACAGAAATTATAGACACATATTACAGAATATATCAGTCAGTAAATTTGATTAGTGCAACGATATTAAATGTTGCATTCTTTCTTGTATATTATTTTTATTTAAAAGAGGTTTATATGGATAAAGACACGTTTGATTTCTCAGATCTCGCGAAGAACAGTCTCCAGACTTTGCAGAAATTTGCAAAAGAAAATCTGCACATAAAGAGTGTAACCACCTACCGCAAGCCTGAATTGATTAATATTATTCAGCAAAGTCTTCAGAACGAATCGGAAAAGAATGTTACGGCTCAATCTGTACCGGAAGCACCGAGCGAAAATACGCAGTCTTCCGATGAGACGGCACGTTATGCGCAACAAGACAACGACATGGGTACTGCGGAAGCACATGAAGGCGGATACATTGAAGATGCCCCCAGACAGAACTATGAGCGCAGAACTTACGGACGTTATATGGGCGGCTCGGGGAATTATACACCCGGTTCAAGAAGTTATTCCTATTCCGGAAACAATTATTCAGGCGATGCAAGAAGCTATCAGAACGAACAAAGAGGATATCAGAACGATTCAAGAAATTACAATTCCGATGCGGGATATACAAGCGATCCCAGACAAAGGCGTGACGATTCTGCTCAATTGAATCAATACAGTCGATATAAACCGCGTATGAATACAGACAGACCGTATACACGAGACGGTTCTGCACCTTTTACTCCCGCAACCGAGAAAAATACAATAAAAGCAGACGGAATACTTGAAATAATGCCGGACGGCTTTGGTTTTTTGCGTGCGCAAAACTGTTATACAAGCGAAAAGGATGTTTATGTAAGTGCAAATTTTATAAGGCGCGTAGGCTTGAGAACGGGAGACCATATTACGGGTTTATCGCAAGTAATACGCACGAATGAAAAATTTCCGTCACTGTTTCAGATAGATATAATAAACGGAAGACGTCTTGACGAATGCAGACGCAGACCGCATTTTGATGCGCTTACTCCTATATATCCGGATTCCAGAATAACGCTTGAAACAGAAAATCAAGACAGCGATAATGAGCTTTCGACAAGAATAATAGATCTCATTTCGCCTATCGGAAAAGGTCAGAGAGGACTTATAGTATCACCGCCTAAAGCAGGTAAAACAACACTGCTTAAACAGATTGCGAACGGAATAACTCAAAACCATCCGGACATAAAGCTCATAATTCTTTTGATAGACGAACGTCCCGAAGAAGTTACAGATATACAACGTTCAACCAACGCAAACGTTATATTTTCTACATTTGATGAAGAACCTGAGCATCATGCAAAGGTTGCGGAAATGATTCTCGAGCACGGAAAAAGGCTTGTTGAATCAGGCGATGACGTTGTTATACTGCTTGACAGTATCACAAGACTTGCGCGTTCATACAATCTTATTGTTCCCGCATCGGGAAGAGCACTTTCCGGCGGACTTGATCCAACGGCACTCTTTAAACCGAAAAAATTCTTCGGAGCTGCAAGAAATATAGAAAACGGCGGAAGTCTTACTATAATTGCAACCGCACTTATAGAAACCGGCAGTAAAATGGATGACGTTATATTTGAGGAATTTAAAGGCACAGGCAATATGGAGATCCATCTGAACAGAAAGCTTTCCGAAAGACGAATATTCCCGGCATTTGATTTGAATAAGTCGGGTACGCGCCGCGATGACCTGTTGCTTTCAAAGGCAGAGTTTTCTGCCATGCAGATGATGCGCCGTAATCTTGCGGAGGGTAAAACGGATAAGGTTACAGAGCTCATAATAACGGGACTTACGAAAACGAAAAACAATGCTCAGTTTGTATCTATATTCAATGATGCGCTTGCGGAGTCTGAAAAAAATAATTCGATTGAAGATGATATTATACTGAACAGCTCGTTTTCATGAAATGTAATCTGATAAATTAAGCGGAAAGAGAAGAAAAATTTTCCCGATATCAGGGGAAATGCAAACAGACAGGTATGATACTTATAACAGCTGCATTAAAAGCAGAAACAGCAGAACTGATAAAACAGCTTGGACTGAAACATGAAAATGCGCCTTTTCCGATATATAAAAATGACGATTTTATTCTCATCTTGAGTGGCGTCGGCAAAGAAAAATGTGCTGCAGCAGTCGGCTGGATATTCGGTAAATACGGATATTTTGACGGCGCCGTAAACATAGGATGTGCCGGAAGCTCGGATAAAAAGATAAACGTCGGAACTTTATGTCTCGGGAACGCAATAGAATGTGCAAACAATAATCGGATTTATATTCCCGATATTCTGTACAGTCATAATTTGAACGAATGTAAAATACGAACATACGACAGTGTGGTTGAGAACCTGCAGTGCTGTGAGGACGGCGTGATTTGTGATATGGAAGCGTTCGGCTTTGCAACGGCAGTATCCTCATTTTTAACGAATGATAGATATGCGTGCGTGAAGCTCATATCGGATTTTACTGATGAAATTAATACGGTTTCCAAGGAAAAACTGGTTGATTTATGCGGGAAAGCGTCAAATGAAATAATATCGTTTCTGCACTGCTTCAAAGAATATTGTAATTCATGCAAAGAAGAACGCAAAGATGTTCTAACAGATGTTATAGATGCTGTTTCGGAAAAGTATTCGCTTACGGAAAGCCGACGCAATATATTAAAAACAGAACTGCACAACACTTTGATATACTATAATTCAGTGCCAGATTTGAATTTGCTTCCGCAAGCCGACGGATCTGAAAAAAAGCACACCGCAAAAGCGTTTAACGAGCTTATACGTAATCTGAAAAGCAATACAAATTGTATAAGCGTTGCAGCACACATACCTACCCAAAATTCCTCTCGGCATTGCTTCGGACACATATATGTCGAAAACGATGTTGCCGATACCGAATATGTGAAAAATCTGCTGAAGAAATTTAAAAATTCAACAGTAGTAAGGATTTCTGATTATAAATCCGTATTCGGGAGAAAAAAGCAGAATGTAAAAAAACAGTCTTACAATAAAAACCTTATATTGGCAAAAGCCAAAGGAAAATTGCTTTACAAAGGGTCAGAGTACTGCAATGCATTCGGTTTTGATAAATTTTATTACTGCTCAACGGTTATGGGTTGTATTTATAATTGTGCCTACTGTTATTTGCAGGGAATGTATGCGTCATCAAATATTACGGCGTTTGTAAATACAGAGGACTTTTTTCGTGAAATAGACAGCATTGACGACGGTAAAGAAATGCTTATATGTTGTTCTTACGACTCCGATATGCTTGCTGTTGACGGAATACTCAATATGGCGGATAAATGGATTGATTTTGCCCAATCGAGACCGAATATAACATTTGAAATACGTACAAAATCTGCCTCTGCCGCGCCTTTCAATGACAGAAAGCCTGTTGAAAACATTATAGTCGCATACACGCTTTCTCCCGAATCGGTTGCAAAAGAATATGAAAAATTTACTCCGCCCACGTCTGTGCGTCTTGACTGTGCGGAACGTCTTGCAAAAGCCGGATGGCGCGTAAGATTATGCATTGAGCCGGTTCTGGCGCCCGTGGTAAATGAAAAATACTATTTCGAGCTTGCGGATGAAATTATAAAAAGCACATATAAATATGCTTTTGAAGATATTGTTGTGGGCGGATTCAGGATGAATTCGGCTTATTTTCGTAATATTGCCGACATTAATACAGATTGTAAGCTTTTTGCCAATCCGTACATGAAAGAATCAGGTAAAGGCGTGTTCTATGAAGGCTCAGAGAACATTGTTGAGAGACTGGCTGAATATATAAGACAGTCAACCGATGTCGCTGTAATACGCTTTGAAAACGAAACTTGAGTTAAGTTGTCCGAAGCATATGCGAAGAAATGATTTTTTATCAAATATTTACATATGTTTCAGGAAAAATACTTCCATTATACTTGTTTTTTTGGTATAATATATTACAATATAAATTTGCATCGGATAAAAGCGGCGCGGAATTTATATTGTAAAAAATACAGAAACCGTAAACGAACACATCAAGGAGAAATTTTCCGTGAAAGACGTCCGGAATAAAAAAGAGCAGAAATCCAAAGTTAAATACAGCATAAACAGTAATTATATAGTCGGATGTCGTTTTGATAACTGGATAAGACTTCTTTGGCAGAATAAATTCAGAATAAAGCCTTCCTACATACCTAAGGCACTGTATATTACGCTTGTTTCATTTGTAATGTTTTTTCCGGCAATGCTTGAAAAGCTTATATACGGGAGAAAAATCAGAAATACCGAAATAAAAAATCCTCCGGTGTATATTCTCGGACATTGGCGCAGCGGCACGACATACTTGTTTAATGTGATGTCGCAGGATAAACAGTTTGCCTATTTTGATGCAGTATCGGTATTTACGCATAACAATTTTCTGCTTATGGGTAAACTGCTCAGGAAACTGCTGGCAAAATCAATGCCCGACAAGCGTCCTATGGACAATATAAAATATACTACATATGTTCCGCAGGAAGAACTCTATGCATACGGTTCGCAAATACCGGAATGTGTAATTCATATGGCGGCTTTTCCTCATAACGGAGATTTTTACAGAAATATGGCGTTCAAAAAATGTATGACGTCCAAACAATATAAACGTTTCTGCAAAGCGTATATGGGAATATGCAAAAAGCTGACGTTTGCCAAAAATGGAAAAGCTCTTCTGCTTAAAAGCCCGGACAATACGTGCCGCGTGGGAGTGCTGGACGAAATGTTCACGAATGCCAAATATATTCATATATACAGAAATCCTTACAGGGTTATAGTTTCCACAATAGGTTTATTCAAAACGATGTTTCCTATGTTTTCGCTCCAAGGGTTTCCGGATGACGAATATGTTGAAAATTTTATAATAGACCTGTATGCGAGATTGTATAATCAGTATATAGAGGATAAAAAATATATTCCCGAAAACAGACTTGTCGAAATTGCTTATGAGGATTTTGTGAAAGATCCGATAAATATTCTCGGTGATATTTATAAAAAACTTGAAATAGACGGTTTTGAAGAAACAAAGCCCGAATTTGAAGAATATATAAAAAGTCTGGGAGATT
>CAJLXE010000058.1 GCA_905210525.1 uncultured Clostridia bacterium
TGCGCAAAAGCGAAGCTTTTGAGGAAAGCAATCGACGTTATAATAAAATGAAAATTATTAATTCCCGAGAAATATTTTAAGGAGGCTTTTTCTTCAAGCGAAAGCCATGGCAATAAAAATGATTATCATATACGACACTCCGAGACTGAAGCTCATCACTCCGCACGTACAATATCTTGACAGCATAGTGGACTATCACAAAAGAAACAAGGATTTTCTTGAAATATGGGAGCCGCAGCGTCCCGATAATTTTTACACGCGCGCTTACCAGAAAGCATGGATAAAAGCCGAACAGCGTGAAATAAAACGTCTTTGCGGACTGTGTTTTCTTATCGTAAAAAGTGATGAACCGTGGAAAGTAATAGGGACCGTTAAGCTTTCAAACATTCTTTACGGCAACTTCTGCTCCTGTTTTCTCGGATACAGACTTGACAAAAACGAAACAAACAACGGATACATGACAGAAGCCGTAAACAAAATTCTTGAAGTCGCATTTGACGAGCTCAATCTTCACCGTGTTGAAGCAAGCGTAATACCGTCAAACGACGCTTCCGCAGCCGTGCTGAAGAAAGCAGGATTCCGATATGTAGGCTCTTCCGCATCGTATCTGAAAATATACGGCGAATGGCAAAGACATGATATATATGAATTTATAAATCCTTCGGATTAAGTTTATGCAAAAACTCCGCAAGACTATGTATGTCTTACGGAGTTTTATATAGCTCATTCTGTCCTGTTTATCGGTTCACGGTTCGGATTTAATTTTCCCGTTTTTTCAAAAGGATTTATGTCGATATCATACTCTTCGTCTATAAGCAGATGTTCGACATCATATTTTTTGCACATACTCAAAACAAATGCGTTGTCCCGCATAAGACTTTCCATTGTGCAATCCTCAGGATGCAAACGTTTTTCAACAATATCGGCATACTTTTTTATATCGTCAAAGTGATTTATTATATAATTTTCACTCATCACAAGACAATAATATTTTATATCATCAATATACTCTTGCCCGAAATAATTCTCCCAGTCAAACGGGATATAACATCCCTCCACTATAAGGTTCTGCTTATTTTCTATTGCCGTCTTTATTATCCCGCACACAACAGGCCACAAATATTCCGTCAGATCCGCATCGCTGCTAAGGGGTGTAAGTGATGTATTCCCGCTGCGTATCAATCCCATTTTCAGGTGATCTATCGACAAATACGGATATTTATATTTTTCAAGCAGTTTCTGCGCAAGGGCGGTCTTCCCCGTATGCGACGCTCCGGCTATTAAAATAATCATTCTCGCCCGCCGTCAATATGCAATTATCTGCGGTACGCGCGCAGGAATCTTTCCAGTCTTTCGCAAACTATGGAAAGCGTCTCTATATCGGGCAGATATACTATTCTCACATGATCCGGAGTATCTATATTAAAACTCTTGCCATGCGTTACAAGAACCTTTTCTTTACGCAGAAAATCAAGTGCAAACTTTTCATCGTCATCTATGTCGTACATTTCTCTGTCAATCTTGGGGAATATATAAAATGCCGCATGAGGCTTCGTTGTGCTTATTCCCGGTATTGAATTGAGTCTGTCGTATATAAAATTGCGCTGTTCATACATTCTGCCGCCCGGAAGAACAAGTGCGTCCGCGCTCTGAGTTCCGCCCAAAGCCGTCTGGATTATGGACTGTGCCGGCACATTCGAGCAAAGGCGCATTGACGAAAGCAGATTCAATCCTTCAATATATCCCTTTGCATTTGACTTATCTCCGCTCAAAGACATCCAACCGCATCTGTAACCGGCTACCCTGTGCGACTTTGAAAGTCCGTTAAACGTTACAACCATAAGATCGGGCGCAAGCGACGCAATGGAAACGTGCTCCATATTGTCCATAACAAGTCTGTCGTATATTTCATCCGCAAAAATAAGCAGATTATGCTCTCTTGCCACATCAACGATGTCTTGCAAAACCTCGCGTGAATACAGCGCACCGGTAGGATTGTTCGGATTTATAACAACTATTCCCTTTGTGTTGGGCGTTATTTTCTTTTTGATATCATCTATATCCGGAAACCAGTCCGACTGCTCATCGCATCTGTAATGCACCGCCGTACCGCCTGCAAGAGTTACCGCCGCTGTCCACAAAGGATAGTCCGGAGACGGAATAAGCATTTCGTCGCCGTTGTTAAGAAGTCCCTGCATTGAAAGGCTTATAAGCTCGCTTACGCCGTTTCCCGTATATATATCGTCAATATCAACGTTCGGTATGCCTTTGAGCTGACAATACTGCATTATTGCCTTACGTGCGGAAAACAAGCCCTTTGAATCACTGTACCCCTCGCATTCACGCAGATTATACATCATATCTCTCACTATTTCGTCCGGTGCGGTAAAATGAAACGGCGCCGGATTGCCTATATTCAGCCTTATTATCTGAATCCCCTGTGCCGTCATTCTGTTTGCCTCGTCCATTATAGGACCTCTTATATCATAACATACATTATCCAGTTTTTTTGATTTTTCCAACATGACAAAACCTCCATACTTTGCTGCAATCATTTTGTTTACAAAAAAATCCCAAGTGCAATCATGCACTCAGGACGAATAAAATCCGTGTTACCACCTAAATTCGGGAACAAATCCCGCACTCTGCCGATACATATTATATCGTATTCCCAAGATAACGGAGGACAACCGTTGAAGCCTACTATGATTTCGGTTCAAAGCTCAAAGACTGCTTCACAATACATAGCGCCAAGACTTTCACCGACCGTCTTTTCTCTGTGCCGCCAAAAATACTGCTACTCCTTCTCATCAACGCATTTCATTATAATCATTATACAACAAACGTTTATATTTGTCAATACAAATTTTTCATTCTCCCGTCTGTGCATATGCCGCAACCGCCACGCTTACACTGACGCTGTACTGTTGAAGCTTTACTCTTGACGAATCCGCTTCATTCCCCTGAGGATCAAGCAGTATTATGTTAAGATTTACATCAAAATCCGACTTTCTGCCCGTAGCATCAATAATAATCTTTGCTCCTGCAATATTTCTTGATATCGATTCTCCGCACGTCACATCAACAGTTTTCTGATAATGGATATTTTCCAGATCAATGTAGTAGCCGTCCGCAGGCACTCCCTGTATTTCGATATCAATATTGAGCTGCTTTTTTATTATTTTTTCTATCACAATATCAACATTGCCGATTTTTGATACGGATATATCTGCCGAACAGCCTGTAACAGACGGCGTAACAGTATATTTTCCGGGGAATCTCTGCTCGCTGAGATCTATTACCGCAACAAGCTCCTCCTCATTTATTTCGTTCATATCAGAGAAATATCCTTTGAGAACAGCGTCAATTTTTACATTTTTGAGTTGCTGTGCCGTAAGAGATAAATCGGAAAGTGCGTCTTCATTTATAAACTTTACGGGAATATCTGAATATATTCTGGCTATTTGCGTCTGATTCTGCATCGTGCCCATATACCAGAGAACAAGCGCTATTACAAATGACACTATAAGAAGTAGTGAACGCGAAAAAAAGCCTCTTCCCGTTCCTTTTTTATTGCTTTTCGTTTCTGTCATTTGAGTATATTCCTTTCAAAACATTTTTTACATTTCGTTTTTCAGGCACATCTACCGTAAATATTTCAAGCAGGCGTTCTCTTAAGCGCTGAACGTCTATATTTCTGAACAACGTACCGTTTTCCGCAATAGAAATATATCCTGTTTCCTCCGAAACAACAACCGCAAGCGCGTCTGTTGATTCCGTAATTCCGATTGCGGCTCTGTGCCTCATACCAAGCTGGCTTGACAAAAATCTGTTCTGCGTAAGAGGCAGCATACATCCCGCTGCAACTATTCTGTCCTGTCTTATTATTACAGCTCCGTCATGTAGAGGTGCATTATGGGTAAAAATATTCCCGAGGAGTTCTTCTGTAACCTTCGCATCAATCTGAATACCGCTGCTTATATAATCCTGTAGGCCGGTTTTATTTTCTATTACAATAAGTGCTCCCCACCGTCTTGCCGACATATCCTCCGCAACAGCCGCAATGCTGTTTACAATACGCGATGCATCCGAAGGTGCAGTTCCGGATGTTTTTAAGCCTAAAAATGAAAAATGTCCGAATTTCTCCAGCACTCTTCTGAGCTCAGGCTGAAATATTATCACTATCGCAACCACGCCTACGCTGAGCACGTTTCTGAGTATCCAGTTTATGGTTGACAATCCTGCAATATTTGATACCCATGTGCAGATAAGCAGCAAAAATATACCCTTGACTACCTGTGCCGCCGTAGTCTTTACAATAAATTTCAATATCATATATATGCCGATTGTCAGCAACGCAATATCTATAACTGTTGTTATGACATTCGGATATACGATATACGGTTCAATATAGTGAATAATGTTATTAATAAATTCAGTCATAGCCCTATTATTTTATCGGTAATGAACAAGCATATAACTATGCATTGATCATATAATCTCCCAACAGTACTTTAGTTTATTTTATCAGTAATTATTCTTTGTGTCAAGTATTTATACGCTAATATTTTAAATTTTTTTATTGAAACATACAAAAACGGCAGGAAAGCATACTTCCCCCTGCCGTTTTTGCGTTTACCGTAATTTTTCAATCTTAAAATTCATTCCGGCAACAATTTCTTCCAGAAGATTGAGCGAACCGCATACAACCACCGCGCTTTTCTGCCCGTCCGCCTCACACTCAAGTGCCATATGCACCGCTCTTTGTACGGCTTCCGACGTATCCTTTATAATGATTGTTTCTTCATCAAACTGCTGTGCTATATATTCAGCAGCAGCACGGCGTTTATGCTTCATTTCTGTAACTATTCTCACATCAAACTTACCCTTGAGCAGTTTTACTGAGTTAACACAATCCTTATCCGCAAACATAGAAAAAACAAGTATTTTTTTGTACGGCTTAAGATACATATCAACGCAATTCACAAGCGCTCTCATACACTGCTCGTTATGTCCGCCGTCAAATATTACAAGCGGAGATTTCCTCACGATATCAAATCTGCCCGGCCATCTTGCGTTTTTCAACCCCTCAAGAGTTTTTTCAACGCTTATGTCAAAGCCCATATCCTTCATAACCAAAAGCGTTCCGAGTGCCGTTGTGCAGTTCTTTATCTGATGCATGCCTATAAGAGACGTTTGTACATTTTCAATAAGCCGACTGCCGTCTTTATAATCAAAAACGTTTCCCGTTATATCGCTTTGCCTGATTGTTATTTTCGCATCGGAAGTATCGTAAACAGTGCTTCCGTTTTTCTTTGCCTCATCTTTTATAACACGTCTCACGCCGTCCGAAAGCTCCGGATATATAACAACGGGAGCGCCGTTTTTTATTATCCCGGCTTTTTCGTATGCGATTTTCTCAAGAGTATCTCCCAGCCACTGCGTATGATCAAGCGCTATTGTCATGATTACGCATATTGCAGGTACGCATATATTGGTAGCATCCAGCCTGCCGCCAAGTCCTACTTCTACAACCGCAAAATCGACTTTTTTTCGCGCAAAATATTCAAACGCTATTGCGGTAAACAGTTCAAATTCCGTCGGGTAATGGAGTCCGTCCGCCTCAATTTCATCCGCAAAGTGTTTTACATATTCCGTTATTTGCCCAAAATCTTCACGGTCTGCAAATTCTCCGTTTATTTGTATTCTTTCCGTTTCATCTATTATCGGCGGAGACGTAAAAAGACCCGTTTTATATCCGTTTGCACAAAGCGCACTGCTTATATACGCCGAAGCGGAACCCTTTCCGTTTGTCCCTGCAATATGTATTGTTTTGAATTTTGTTTGCGGATTCCCCATTTTACCGAGCAAATCCGTCATAACCTCAAGTCCGAGCTTTGAACCGAATACGCCCGTACTTTTTATATATCTGACAGCTTCATCATATGTCATTGCAAACAACGCTTCCTTTCCGTATGCTATGAAATTACCTGTCGCGCCTGCACAGAAAATCGGCAAGCCATACGAAAAATTCGGCATTTCCAAGTTCTTCGGCAATTCTTTTTGCCTGCCCCGTATATTTTTCCGCATAAGCTCTCGCGCCGTCAAGCCCCATAAGCGTTACAAATGTAGGCTTATTATTGTCCGCGTCGCTTCCTACCGGTTTTCCTATAACGCTCTCATCACCCTCAACGTCAAGTATATCATCCACAATCTGGAAAGCGAGCCCCGTATAAAGCGCATACCTGCGCCACTTGCATACAGTTTCCTCATCCGCTCCCGCAATATATGCACCTGCCGCAACAGCTCCCTCCAACAATGCGCACGTTTTCATGGAATATATCTTCGTAAGCAGCTCCTCGCTTGCAATATCAAGTCCTTCTTTTTCGGCAAGAACATCTATCGTCTGTCCGCCTATCATTCCCGATATGCCCGTTGCTCTTGTAATCGCATATTCGGCTTTTGCAAAACGCGGCTGTGTAGCTGAGCAGACATATCTCGCCATTATTTCATTTGCATGATTCAAAAGCGCATCGCCTGCCAGAATCGCCATAGCTTCCCCGAAAACCTTATGGCTTGTCGGTCTGCCGCGTCTTAAGTCGTCATCGTCCATAGCCGGAAGATCGTCATGAATAAGCGACGACGTATGTATCATTTCGATAGCGCATACGTAAGGCTCGGTTTCATCCGTATTTTCAAGCCCGCAGGCTTTCGCCGCCTCCATAAGCATTACAGGTCTCAATCTTTTGCCGCCCGCCATAAGACTGTACTCCATCGCATTCTTTATTTGCTCCGGCACTTCGGATGTTATCTCATCCATTCTTCTTTGAAGCATATTTTCAACCGTTTTGCTTCTGTCTTTTAAGTAATTTACATAATATTTATCATCGTTCATTTTCTGTCACCGTTAAAATTTATTTACTTACCGAAAAAGCCGTATGCGGCATATAAATTCCGTAATAATATTTTGTGAGCTTCTCTTTCGGAGTCATTCCGTTTCTTTTTGCAACCTGCTGTGACGCAATGTTGCCGTCTCTTATAATAGAATAAACCTCGTCAACTCCGAGTACTTCAAACGCATACTTTTTGCAGGCAACCGCCGCTTCCGTTGCATACCCATTGTGCCAATATTTTTTGCAAAACAAATATCCTACTTCGACAACCGATCTTCCGTTGCAATTCTGAACGGTAAGTCCGCATTGACCTATCAGTTCTTCATTTTCCTTGAGAATAACAGCCCACAAACCGAATCCGTCATTTTTATAACGCGTTATCTGCCTGTCCATCCAGTCATTTATCTCATAATCATCGAACGTATGCGCATACGCGTACATTACATCCGCGTCCCTGAACATAACGCTCAATGCTCCGAAATCTTCATGCGTCATTTCACGCATATACAATCTCTCGGTTTCCAACATAAAATCACTGCTCATCCGTATTGAAAGGAACCTCCTCCAGCTTACCGTCAGCAGTCTTGGAAAGTATTTTAACCCTGTCCTCAAGCTCCGTCAATCTCTCGCTGCAAAATTTATATAGATTTGCAGCCTCTTCAAAAAGATCTACCGATTCCTTGAGCGAAATTTCTCCCTTTTGAATTATTTCCTGTATTTCTTCCATACGCTGAACCGCCTGCTCAACGGTTATATTTTGTGTGTTTTTCTTTTGTGCCATAATTCACAGTTCCTTTTCTTTAAAATACGCTGTTTGTCCCATATTACCGGGTAAAATCTCATTGACAGTACATCTTGCGACACCGTTGGAAAATTCAACGTTTATTTTATCGCCTTTTTTTACGGTATCCGTCCCGAAAAGACGAACGCCGTCTTCATTACTTACCATCGCAAAACCGCGCGAAAGCACATTATACGGATTCAGCGCTTCAAGATTTTTTATGCAACCGTCCGCTCGGTTCTTTGTTTCTTCAGTTTTCTTATTGATTTGTTCCGAAATTTTTTCAAATGCTGTATCAATCCTTTGCCATTGCACTTCAATGCCGTGCCTTACGGAAAGCATCGCCGCACTGTTTACAACATGATCCGCTTTTTGTCTGTATGCTTTCAGTCTGTAATCAAGACTTACCTCCGTATCGCGCATTATGCGTCTTACATCAGACAATATATCGGTACAATCCTGCACTGCTATTTCTGCCGCCGCAGACGGCGTTGCCGCACGAATGTCCGCGGCAAAATCACATATTGTAAAATCGGTTTCATGACCCACACCGGATATTACCGGCGTGTTACAATTATAAATTGCCCTTGCAAGCACTTCTTCGTTAAAAGCCCAGAGTTCTTCTATCGAGCCGCCGCCTCTGGCTATTATAATCGTATCCGCGTTAAGAACATTGTCCGCATAAAAAAGTGCTTTTGCA
>CAJLXE010000059.1 GCA_905210525.1 uncultured Clostridia bacterium
TAAGCACACACGTCCTGTTGAAGCGGAAGCGCCCGGAATAATAGAGAGAAAAAGCGTTTCAGTGCCTTTGCAGACGGGTATCAAGGCAATAGACAGCATGATACCTATAGGCAGAGGACAGCGTGAACTTATAATAGGCGACAGGCAGACAGGCAAAACCGAGATTGCAATAGATACGATTATCAATCAAAAACACAGTGACGTATTGTGCATATATGTTGCAATCGGGCAGAAAAGCACATCGGTAGTACAGCTGGCAAACGAGCTTGAAAAATCGGGCGCGATGGAATATACGATAATAGTATCCGCTTCTGCTTCCGAAAGTGCGCCGCTCCAGTATATAGCGCCTTATGCGGGATGCGCTATGGCAGAATATTTCAGAGAACAGGGTAAGGATGTGCTTATAATATACGATGACCTTTCAAAGCATGCGGTTGCATACAGAGCGTTGTCGCTTTTGATACGCAGACCGCCGGGCAGAGAGGCGTATCCGGGAGACGTGTTTTATCTTCATTCGCGTTTGCTTGAGCGCGCGGCGTGCGTTGCGCCCGAGTACGGTGGCGGCTCTATAACGGCGTTGCCCATAATAGAAACTCAGGCAGGCGATGTTTCGGCATATATACCTACAAACGTAATTTCAATAACGGATGGGCAGATATTTCTTGAAACAGAGCTTTTTCACGCAGGAATAATGCCTGCAATAAATCCGGGTATATCGGTAAGCCGTGTCGGCGGTTCAGCACAGATAAAAGGTATGAAAAAAGTTTCGGGCGAGCTTAAGCTTCTGTATTCGCAGTACAGAGAATTGCAGTCGTTTGCTCAGTTCGGAAGCGATCTTGATGCAGATACAAAAGCGCGCCTTGCACTCGGAGAACGTATAGTTGAGGTGCTTAAACAAAAACGTAATTCTCCGGTAAGGGTAGGTTGTCAGGTGGCAATCGTATATGCGGTTGTAAACGGATATCTTAACGGCATACCGGTTGAAAAAATACATGAATACGAACAGCTTTTGTTTGAAAGGCTTGAAAACGAAAATACAGATTGGCTTGAGAGAATAGAAAACGGCTTTTTTGATGAGTGCGATATCGAAAAACTCAAATCGATTCTGAGCGGAATGCCGGGGTGATAAAAAGTGGGCGCCGATATAAAAAACCTTCGCACACGTATAAAAAGCGTTGATTCCACACTGCATTTGACAAAGGCAATGGGACTTGTTGCGTCGTCAAAAATACGTAAAGCTTCCGACGCTATGTACAGGAGCCGCGAATATGCACAGGCAGTCAAACAGGCGATAAAACTGCTTGCCTCGTGCCGCGAATGCGAAAAAAGTCCGTATATGCAAAAGCGCGGCGAGCAGCGCGACAGGATAATAATTATAGCCGGAGACAGGGGACTTGCGGGCGGATATAATGCCAATATTTTTCGCTTGGCAAAAAATTATCCGACAGCGCAAATGATACCGATAGGCAAACGCTCATGTGACAGATACAAGCAAAAAAGCGTTTCTTCGGAATATTTTTCTTATGCAGACGCTTTGGCGCTTTCGTCGGAGCTTTGTAAGGATTTTGAATCCGCAAAATTTGACAGACTCGGTATAATAAGTACGGAATATGTGTCCGTACTCAGCCAGGAAGCGCGTATTGAATGGATATTGCCTGTTCAAAAAACGGAAGACGCACAGTCAAAGAGCGTGCTGTTTGAGCCGGATGAGCTTTGTGTGCTTAACGAAGCGGTTCCGCAGTATGTTGCCGGAATGATAATGGCGGCGGTACGCGAAAGCTTTGCGTGCGAAACGGCTGCACGCAGAACGGCAATGGATTCGGCAGGGAAAAATGCTCAGCAGATGATAGATGACCTTCAGCTTGTGTATAACAGGGCGCGTCAGGGAGCCATCACTCAGGAAATCACCGAAATTGTTGCCGGAAGCGGCAGATAAGCGCAATACCGACAAAAGCTATATTCTTAACAAAAGGAGGAATACACATTGGCAAACGAACAAAAAGGCGTTGTTTCTCAGGTTATGGGACCTGTTGTGGACGTTCGCTTTGAAGAGGGATGTCTGCCTGCAATATATAATGCACTCAGAATACCGATAGGAGAAAAAACGCTTACGGTTGAAGTTGCACAGCATATAGGAGATAACACTGCAAGGTGTATAGCAATGTCTTCTACCGACGGGTTGAAAAGAGGTTCTCCGGTTACCGATACGGGCAAAGCAATAAGCGTACCCGTGGGAAATGAAACTCTCGGCAGAATATTCAACGTACTCGGAGAGACGGTGGATAATATTCCTGCACCGGAAACAAAGGAACGTTGGAATATACATCGCCCGGCACCGGAATATGACGAGCTTTCAACGTCAACCGAAATACTTGAGACGGGAATAAAAGTAATAGACCTTATATGTCCTTATTCAAAAGGCGGAAAGATAGGTCTTTTCGGCGGAGCGGGCGTAGGCAAAACAGTTCTTATAATGGAGCTTATAAATAACATAGCAAAACAGCACGGCGGACTTTCCGTATTTACGGGAGTGGGAGAACGTACACGTGAAGGAAACGACCTTTATAACGAAATGAAACAATCGGGAGTTCTTTCCAATACGGCGCTTGTGTACGGTCAGATGAACGAACCGCCGGGCGCAAGAATGAGAGTGGCGCTTTCGGGACTTACAATGGCGGAATATTTCAGAGACGCAAAAGGTCAGGATGTGCTTTTGTTTATAGATAATATTTTCCGTTTTACGCAGGCAGGAAGCGAAGTTTCGGCATTGCTGGGACGTATGCCGTCGGCGGTAGGATATCAGCCTACTCTTGCAAACGAAATGGGTGCTTTGCAGGAACGTATTACATCTACAAAAAAAGGCTCTATAACGTCTATACAGGCGGTGTATGTTCCGGCGGACGATCTTACAGATCCGGCGCCTGCAACAACATTTGCACATCTTGACGCAACTACCGTTTTGTCCAGAAGCATATCTTCTCAGGGTATTTACCCCGCTGTTGATCCGCTTGAATCTACAAGCCGTATTCTTTCTGCGGAAATACTCGGCGAAGAGCATTACAATACAGCGCGTGAGGTTCAGCGTATATTGCAAAGATATAAGGAATTGATGGATATAATTGCAATAATGGGTATTGACGAGCTTTCCGACGACGATAAATTGCTTGTACAGAGGGCAAGAAAAATACAGAGATTTCTCTCTCAGCCTTTTTATGTTTCTGAAAAATTTACAGGATTACCGGGAACATATGTACCTCTTTCCGAAACGATACGCGGATTCAGGGAGATAATAGAGGGTATGCATGACGACCTGCCCGAATCGGCTTTTTTGTTCGTGGGTACTATTGATGAGGCTGTTGAAAAAGCAAGAAAGGCATAATCGGTTATGAACACTTTTGAACTTACCGCTTCATCACCGGACGGCAACGCGTTCAAAGGAACTGTTGTAAAGCTTACGTTGCGCGGACATGACGGCGATCTTGCAATAATGGCAGGACATATTCCGTTTGTAACCACCGTAAAGCCGTGCGTATGCAGAATAGAAACGGAGAATGGCTTTGAACATCTGTTAAGAACAGACGGAGGTATTCTTACGGTGTCTGAAAACAAGGTTACGCTGCTTTCGGGAAAATTTCAGTCGGAATCGGAGTAAATTCTGAATTACATACAAAGACATAAAAGGAACGGTGACAACAAATGAAAGTATTACTTTTGAGCTGTCTGACAGGGGATGGGCATAA
The DNA here is from genome assembly GCA_905210525.1 of uncultured Clostridia bacterium. GTDB lineage: Bacteria > Bacillota > Clostridia > HGM11327 > HGM11327 > SIG351. The sequence continues at coordinate 3,741 of CAJLXE010000059.1, forward strand.
CAGTGCGGCGCGTGCCGTGCAGAACGAACTTGATATGCGCGGAATATATAATGAAATTGCGGACCCTGTTTCGTTTCGCAGTGAAAAGGCTAAGCGGGTGGTTTCGTCTGCTTACAACAATATGATAAGAAAAACTCCGAAAACATTCGGCGCCGTATATAAAGTAGGAAAGCTTTACGATTCCACAGGGCTGACGTCACCGGTGTACTGGGCGAATTCCACGTACGCACGCAGACTGAATAATTATATTGCCGAAAACGGATTTGATGCGGTTGCATGTACGCATTTGTTCGGTATGGAAGCGATGACTGCAATAAAGAAAAAGTGCGGCGGAAGTGTACCGTGTTATGGTATACTTACGGATTATACGAATATTCCTTTCTTATGCGAAACGGCACTGGACGGATATTTTGTACCTCATGAGAATATAAAGGAACAGCTTTGCAAAAGAGGTATTCCGAAAGAAAGCGTATTTTGCACGGGAATACCGGTAGCGGCAAAATTCAATAAGCATTATGAGAAAAAACAGGCGAGAGAAATGCTTGATATGGTGCCTGACAAAAAGGTATTTCTTATAATGACGGGCGGTGTCGGATGCGAGAATATGTTGGCGCTGTGCGATGAATTTGTAAATCTTAACGATGAAAATACTGTTGCATATGTTCTTGTGGGCAGAAATGCCGATATGAAAAACAGAATTGATGAAAAATACCGTGCTTGCGGACGCGTTTATTCGGTACCGTTTACCGACCAAGTCAATGTTTATATGAATGCTGCCGATGTGCTGCTGTCAAAATCGGGCGGACTTTCAAGCACGGAAGCGGCGGTTGCCAATGTACCGTTTGTCTGTGTGAAACCGATTCCGGGGTGCGAGACAGAAAATGCACGCTTCTTTGCTTCAAAAGGAATGGCATTGTATGCGGATTCTTACAAACAGGCTGCGGAGAATGCATATGCTTTGGTAAACAATACGGAAAAATCAGAACAAATGATTGCTTCACAGCGCCTTAATATAAATCCTTATGCGGCAAGAGATATTGTAGATTTAATAATGAGGTGATACGAGGTCATGAATGGATTCTTCTTGCTTTGGTGTGCGTATATTATAGGCGGGTATATGCTCGGCGGCGTTATGTTTTGCAGGATTATTCCGAAGTGGCTTTTGAACAAAGATATATGTGAGTTAAGTCCGGACCGTAATCCGGGCGCGACGAATGCATTTTTAATTTGCGGAGCCCCGATAGGCTTTTTATGTCTGCTGCTTGATATGCTCAAAGGCTTTTGGCCGGTATATTCTGCGTTAAAGGTTCTCGGCACGGAAAACATGCTTTTTGCAGCAGTTATGACAGCTCCCGTTCTGGGGCATGCAACGGCACCTTTTGATAAATCACACGGAGGAAAATGTATAGCGACATCGTTCGGAGAAACTCTTGCTGTGCTTCCTGCAACAAATGCGGGTTTGATATTGGCGGGATTATACATATTGTTTTCAACGGTGTTGAAGATTGATTCGCACAGAAAACGAAGCATAACTGTTTTCTCTGTTTTCGGGATATTATCGGGAATATTGCTTTTGTACACCAGAAGATATTCGATAGCAACGGGCTTTGCGGCAATTTCATGTATTGCTGTAGTGAAACACACGAAAAGATTCGTTCCGTCGCAACAAAACGAAATCGAATGTGTTCCGGCTGAAAAAAATAAATGACAAAGGAGATGTGTACACAAAGTGAAAAATGTAACAAGACTTATACTTATGTTATGCGGAGCATTGCTCTTGATTTACACGGTAATAACGGCTTGTGTGTTCAACTTTAATATGGGTATTGTTTTTTGCGGAATTCTGGCAGTTGTTGTGGGAGCGGCAGGAATATTTTTTGAAAGCCTGTGCAATATAAAATGGCTTACGGTTATATTTGCGGCAGCAATGGCGGTGTTGATTTTGTTTATGTCGTTTATATTTATTTACGGTCAATCGGATAATACAAAGTTTGATGAGGACGCGGTTATAGTTCTGGGTGCAGGCTTACATGGAGATAAAGTGTCACAGCAGCTTGCTTACAGACTTGATAAGGCGTTTGAATATTCGCAGAAAAATCCGAATGCCGTTATTGTTGTTTCCGGGGGACAGGGTGCGGACGAGGATATAACCGAGGCGCTGGCTATGGAACGCTATTTGATTGAAAAAGGTGTTTCGGCGGAGCGAATAATACGGGAGGAAGAGTCTGTTTCCACATATACAAATCTTGTAAATACAAAAGAAATACTTGACAAAAAATTTGACGGAGAATATAAAGCGGTGCTTATTACGAGCGATTATCATATGTACCGTGCGCTTAAAACAGCTCATAAGGCAGGTATTGATTGTACGGCATATCATTCCGAAATAGAATGGTACAGCGGATTTATGAGATATATCCGTGAATGTGCAGCTGTTGCAAAATACATTGTGTTGGGAAAATAAAATTTTTTATGAATATTACAAAAGACTTCCGCTTCATAAAGGAGCGGAAGTCTTTTTGCGCTTTATTGTTATCGGCAGAAATTCAGAATCGTATTTTATTTTTTATGTGCAGAACGGTATATCCATTTGGTGAATTCAACTATGGGTATTATCAATACCGAAAGACCGAACGCTACCAGATATTCTGTAATATCAAGTCTTGCAAAGTCGAACGCTTCTGCCAGAAAAGGTATTTCGACTACTATTGTTGTGGCTATAAGCGAAGCGATTGCGGCACCCCAGAGCCACATATTGCTGTGGTTCATTTTGAATATCGAACCGTGCAGAGAACGCATATTGAATGAATGGAATATTTCGCACATTGAAAGCGTGAGGAACGCCATTGATGTGCCGAGATCTGCTGCGGTGTATCCCAGAGTTGCAGCGGTTGCTCCGCCTACCGCATGATACCCGTCAAAAAGAACATATCTTCCTATAAAATAGGAAGCAAGTGTAATCAGTGTTACGAATATACCCTGATATGCTACCGCAAAGCCGACACCTTCGGCAAATATGCCCTCTTTGGAGCTTCTCGGAGAACGGTTCATTATATCGTTTTCGGGTTTTTCCATGCCGAGCGCAAGAGCAGGGAAGCAGTCTGTGATAAGATTGATCCAAAGCAGATGCGGTGCTTTGAATATTGTGAATCCGAGCAATGTGGCAATAAATATCGAAAGTACTTCGGCAAGGTTGGACGCAAGCAAAAACTGAATTGCCTTTCTTATATTGTCGTATATGCGTCTGCCTTCGCCGACTGCCGATACTATTGTTGCAAAGTTGTCGTCCGCAAGAATCATGTCGGCGACATTTTTGGTGACATCGGTACCGGTTATGCCCATTCCTACGCCTATGTCGGCATTTTTTATGGACGGAGCATCGTTTACGCCGTCGCCTGTCATTGCTGTGACTTTACCTTTTTTACGCCATGCATTTACTATCTTTGTTTTGTGTTCGGGTTGAACGCGAGCGTAGACAGAATATTTTTCCACCTCGGAATCAAAGACATCCTCCGGAATTTTGTCAAGTTCTGCGCCCGTTATTGCCTGATCGGGGCTTTCTATTATTCCGAGTTGTTTTGCTATTGCGACTGCGGTATCCTTGTGATCTCCCGTTATCATTATGGGTCTTATGCCGGCACTGCGACATTTGTCTATTGCAGGCTTTACTTCGGGACGCACAGGATCTATCATGCCTACAAGTCCGACAAAAATAAGATCCTTTTCGAGCAGTGAGCATTCGTATGCATCGGGTTCTTTGTCAAGCTTTTTCATTGCAACGGCAAGTATTCTTAAAGCCTGATCTGCCATTTTTTTATTTGCGGCGATTATTGCGGCGTATTTTTTCTGAGACATCGGTTCGATTTCGCCGTTATCACCGTAAACGTGGGAACATCTTGAGAGTATTTCGTCAGGTGCGCCTTTTGTGAACTGAATGATTTCGCCGTTTTGTTTGCGATGAACGGTTGTCATCATTTTTCTTGACGAATCAAAAGGTACTTCACCGATTCGCACGTATTCTTTTTTCTGATCGTCTTTATTGAGACCGAGCTTGTATGCGTAATTTACGAGTGCACATTCCGTAGGTTCACCAACAGCATTTAGGCAGTCTTTGTCTATTTCGGCATCTGAGCAGAGCGACATTGCAGTTGCAATAAGTTTTTCGTTGCTTCCGTAATGCTCAACAACCGTCATTTTGTTTTGAGTAAGGGTGCCGGTTTTGTCGGAACATATTATTTGAGTACATCCCAATGTTTCCACAGCGGTCATTTTTCTTATTATTGCACTGCGTTTGGACATATTCGTAACGCCGATTGAGAGTACTATTGTAACTACGGTTGCAAGTCCTTCGGGGATTGCGGCTACCGCGAGCGATACGGCTATCATAAACGTATTCAGAACGGTCTCAAATTCAAGAGTGCCGGCTTTAGCAAGCGATATTGCGAATATTACGATACATATTCCTATTACAAGATATGTGAGTATTTTGGAGAGCTGGGAAAGCTTTATCTGGAGCGGTGTTTTTGAATCCTGAGCCTGTGTAA
>CAJLXE010000060.1 GCA_905210525.1 uncultured Clostridia bacterium
GAAACATCGTACCCCTTTGAATCCGCATATTGTAAAACGCCTTTCACATTTTCCGAGGGCTTATAATTTTCGCCTATATAATCTACGTTTACATCATACGTCTTTTGCCTGTAAACATCTTCCGTGTTTTCTTTGCAGCCGGTAATACCCAAAATCATAGCCGTCAGGCATAATGCGCAAAAAATTTTTTTCAGTTTCAATGCTGTATTCTCCATATTCGTTATTGAATATAATTATACAATAACGCGTATGATTTTTCAACCGATAAATTGATGAAAATTTATCTACCTGAGTTTGAACCTCTTATTAAGTCCTCCGGAAATAAAGTTAACGTTTATATCATATTCAAGCGTGATACCGGAAAGCATCGCACTGTCTGTTTCCGGACGACTGTTTTGCCATTCCTTTGAAAACTTACCGTAAAACAAATCCTGTATGTTGCAGTAATCACTGTCGGTTTCTATCATCTTAGTCCATGCGGCATTTACATCGTTTTTTATATATTCCTCCGCCAGACGCGCATATTCGCGGTATCTGTTTTCAAGCTTATACGGAGTTATTTTTCTTGCCTGCAATTCGTTCTGTATGGATACAACCTGAGCTTTTACGTCTATTTTTACTTTCAGAATATACTTCCCGTCCTCATACATGGGGACAAGTCTGCAATTTCCTCCGAATAAAGATATGCCCAAAGTATTTTCCTCATTGTTTTCGGACTCAAGAGGCGTGTTTTTTATATTTATTATTTTCGCTGACATTGTATCCGAAAGCCACTTGTATCCGTTGAATTCATCCTGCGAAAGATAAGAAACGAATTTTCCTTTTTTCATTACGGCGCATGGCGAAAGCACCACCAGACGTATAGGTTTATCGCTCTCGCTGCTGCCCCCTGCGGAATTTCCTCCCGTATATTTTCTCACTTCGGAAATAGCTACCCCCGCAACAACCGTACTCGAACTCAGTTTATAATAATTCTTAGTAAACTTCTTAAGCGACATATATACGCTGTTGGATTCATAGTCCTGATCGTCAAGCAGCCTTTGTATGCCGAATGCGGACACCATCTCAAATGCCGTATCGGAATTGAGAATATCTCCGGGTGCGTCCTCGGAAACTATAACCGACGCCGTGTTTCTGAAATTCAGCGACCTGAAAAACATATCCATATACGGCATTACGTCTTGGTCTGCCGCAAAATCCGCTCTCAGCAAAATAATCGAACAGTGCGCCCAGAACAAAGCACTTCCAGTTTTACGCACAATCTCCTCCGATGCCTCCGTAACCGTGTCGCCTTCTCCCGATATTACTATACAGGAAGAAGTGCTTGTTCCCGTTTCACCTTTTTCCGGTCTTATAATCTGCACCGTCATTTTCATCTTTTTATTTTCGCCTTTTTCAAATCCGACGCCGCTTATTATAGATACGGTTTCTATATTTCTCGGTTGGAACGATTCGTAAAAAAGCGCCAATACAAGCGAAAATGCAATTATAATATAAACAAAATAACTGCTTCTTCTTTTTCTCATTTTACAGTCACCGCTTTTCCGCTGCCGACGCGCTGTTTTTCTTTATGTTTTATTTTAATACCTATATAAAGCAGCAGTACGCATCCGTACTGAACTGCCGCACACAAATATGAGCTTATTCCCATTGCGGTCATAAAATACATTTCCTCATTGCCGAACCATATTATAGACGGTACTGTAAGCAAAACAGGTAAAACCACACGTATAACTTTTTTGTCGCGCAGTTTTATCAGCTCCGAAAGAGCGTCTACCGTACAGCTTATAAATATGCAGTCTCTGCTGAACGTACTGAATATCCATATAAGCCTTATTATGGAATCAAAATTATTGAAAAACACTCTGCTGTTCAAAAACATTGTCAATTCCAGCACCGATGACGTTATAAAACCCGATATTACGCCAAAAACGCCTATAAATACAATATTGAGAACTATCACTATGGCATATGCTATTGCCGCCGCGCTTGTTACGTACTTTGTAACCCCTTTTTTCATTTCCGTCCTCTTGAACAGCATAAGAAGTATCACGCCGTTGCCGCTCCACGTAAAAAAATGCGGCAGTACATTTAATATGGGGCTTACTCCGTCGGCAAAAGCAGGCATGAAGTTCTTAATTTCAAAATTTCTCACCGCAGAAAGCATAATGAAAAAATATGCCGCCACCATAAGCCAGAATGCAATATTGTTTATTCTTGCAATAGTCTTTGTTCTGCAGAACTGTCCGTATATAAGAACCATTATCATCGGAACTGCAAAATAATATATGGGCTCAAGCGTATATGTGCTCATAAATGCGTATTCCAGCGACTGCCTGAAAAACATAAGCGACTTGAACGCAAACAACAGCACAAACAGCGTTCCGAACAGCGTTCCCACAATATTGCCGAACGCATATCTCGACATTCCTATTACCGTTTTGTCCGGCTCCAGCATACCCATTCTGACGGCTATAAAGTTGAAAAGCACGTCGATTACCGCAATAAGAACAAATATACTCCATGAATCTGTTCCTACATAAATAGCCGCATAGTTTGGAATAAAAAGCAGCAGCAAAGGCGGCAGGGTCGCAATTATGAGATAAAAAAGTTCTTTACCCTTAAGTTTTATATTGTCATTCATAGTCCCAGATATCGCTTCAACATATGCAAAGCTTTCCCTTTCCGCTTAAATTTAAAATAAAATCAGCATTATTTACTGTGCTTCATTCGCACACGGTTTTTTGTAGGTATTGATTCCGGTCTTAAGAAACGCTGAGTTACGGGTTTTAAAAACAGTGCGTCCTGTTTGTCGTTGCCGTACAGCGGCGCATACGGAGCCATAAAAGGCACTCCGACGCTCGTGAGCGACAAAAGATGCAGACACATTGCTATAACTCCAACAATCAGTCCGAAAAAGCCTATAAATCCCGCAAGAATCGTAAATACAAATCTCAGCATGTTTATTACATCCGACTGCTCCGGCACATTATATATCATTATTGACGACACCGCCGAAACCATAACCGCCGGACTGCTTATAACTCCGGCACTTACAGCCGTATCTCCCAATATAAGCGCACCGACAATACTCATTGCAGCGCCTATGTGCCGCGGCATTCTTACGCTTGCCTCCTGAAGCATTTCAAACAGCACCATGGTGACAAGAAGCTCAAGCATAGGATTCATAGGTATGCCGTCACGCGCATTCACTATCGTCAGAAGCAGGTCGGTAGGAAGCATTTCGTAATGAAAAAGAAGCATCGACACATAAAATCCCGGCAAAAGCAAAGCAAAAAGGAAGCATACCATTCTTAATGCTCTGAGAAAATTTCTTCTTGCCGTATGACCGTAATAGTCGCCGCTGTCCTGAAAGCTTTCGATAAAAAGATACGGAAGCGTAAGCACGGACGGACACCCGTCAACTATAATGCACACTCTGCCTTCAAGCAATTTTCCCGACGCAATATCCGGTTTCTCCGTTATGCCCACCTGCGAAAAAATCGTCTTTCTGTTGTCCTGCAAAAAAGCTTCCACATAAGCGGAATCAAGTATGCCGTCGATATTTATTCCGCTTATTTTATCTTTTATATTTTTTACTATATTTTTATCCGCAATAGAATTTATATATACAACCGCCACCTTTGTGGAGCTGTATTTGCCCACATTTATAACGTCAAATGTAAGATCCGGCGTCTTAAGTCTTCTGCGTATAAGCGATATGTTCGTTTTTATGTCTTCGTTAAAGCCCTCTCTCGGTCCCCTTATAACAGACGACGTCGGCGGCTCATCAACTCCTCTTTGCGACCACTTTTTAGCGGAGAATGCAAGCATTTCTCTGCAATTCTCCGCCACAAGCACTGCGGCTCCGTCAAGAATAAACCCCGTCGCCATATTAATGTCGTCGAATTTATCCACTTCCCCAAACGGAACCACCTCTTCTTCGATACGTTTTATGACGTCATCCGTTTCATTGAGCTCTGCCTGCATCAAAGAACGTAAAAGGTCACGGTTTATCGCATTGCTGTCCGTAAGCTCGTCAAGAAATATAAGCGTCGCTCTTATCTTCTCACTGATAACGATATTCCTTACCACAGGCCTTTTAGTGCCGTCAAATGCATTGTTTATATATTGCACACGATTTTCAAGCGAATCAATCATAAAACCACATCTTTTTGCTGTCGTTTAATGAGTTGATCATTTCATCCGTTCTCATCTGAGCCTCATCTCCCGTCCTTGCATCTTTTATATAATCTATTATCTTTTCTTTCTGTTCGCTCGAAAGCGTTCCGAATTTTGATAATGCGTCATAATTCATAGCAAGCTTCATGCTGAAACCGACAGGCATCTCACGCATAAAAACACCACCCTTTCACACCATATTTGAGAATTTTACCCTCTCAGATATAGCTTTGACAAGGAGGCTCGAATTATGTATTATTTTGCAATCCCAGATTTTTCATAAATTTTTGTTGAAATAATCTGCAAATTACTGTATAATAAAATCACATCGTTCAGTATTGATTTTCATTGAAAATTTTATTGAAATAATTTGCACATAACCTGCGGAGCTATGATATTACTGTCATTATTTCCCTGTTTGAAAAAAATTATTCATAAACATTCAAAAGGAGCCGTCATGCCTACTTTATATGTTGTAGCAACACCAATAGGAAATTTATCGGATTTCAGTCCCAGAGCAACGGAAACTCTTCGTTCGGTACAGCTTATTGCCGCAGAAGACACTTCACACACTATAAAACTGCTCAATCATTTCAACATAAAAACCCCCATGATATCATATCATAAATATAACGAAGCCGAACGGACAGAAATCATAATAAACAAAATGCTTTCCGAAAATGCGGACATTGCAATAGTTACAGACGCGGGTACTCCATGCATTTCCGATCCCGGCTACGACCTCATATCCGCTGCCAGAAGCCGCGGTATAACCGTAATAGGCATTCCCGGCGCGTGCGCGGCTGTAACAGCACTCAGCATATCGGGGTTTCCCAGCGATACATTTGCATTTTTCGGTTTTCTGAACCGCGATAAGAACGAACAGCTTAAACAACTGAAAAAAATATCCGAGCTTGATATAGATACGTTTATTATATACGAATCCCCGTTCAGAATATTGAATACACTGAAAAATATCCAAAGCGTACTTAAATGCGATGTTTGCGTATGCAACGACATAACAAAACTGCACGAAGCAAGCATTGCCGGAGAAATTTCCGAGATTATCCCGATTCTTGAGCAAAACGAAAATACTCAAAAGGGCGAATATGTAATAATTCTGCATAAAACCGAAACTCACACAGACGAAAACGAAAACGAGCCTGTTTGTACTGAAGCCATGCTCGTGGATATAATGATAAAAAATCAATGCACGTTAAAAGACGCCGTGGGAATACTTCACAAAACTGACTCCCGTTTTTCAAAAAAAGATATATATTCGGCGTCTCTTACGCTCAAGGATATGTTCGGATAAATACCATTGTGAGCATTAAACATATTCCCGCAATAAAAATCATGTCCTCTTGAAACACCGTCCGGCAATCAATAACGTGATTATATTATAACACAGGTTTACTTATGAAAGGTATTACTTATGAAATTCGACGATTTACTGACGTTTTCGTTTATAGAAGGAATAGGTGAAAGGACTTTAAAAAAACTACGCTTTGTTGAATCCGCAAACAGTCTTTCGGATATGGATGACAAAGAACTTTCAGCATATCTGCCTTACAAAAAAACAATACATGAATTCAGAACGAGATATGATTATTATAAAGAAAAAATGCATTTGTTCCGTCAACAGCTCGCCGCCGACGGCGCACTGATAATAACGGTTGACAACAGCATATACCCCGAACGCCTGCTTACCTATGACAGTTTTCCTGTATTCTTATATTGCAGAGGAAACATAAACCTGATAAACTCTCCAAAAAGCGCCGCTATATCCGGTCCGAGGATGGCTTCCGGGGACGGGCTTGAAGCGTCATTCCGTACAGCCAAAGCACTTGCTTCAAAAGATATCACAGTAGTATCCGGACTTGCAAAAGGTATAGATTCAGCCGCTCACAAGGGTGCCTGCGAATCAGGAAAAACCATAGCGGTTCTCCCGTTTTTTTTACCCGTATATCCCAGCGAAAACCAATATATACACGACCGCATACTCAAGCGCGACGGACTGATTATATCCGAATATCCCGAACCTGCAAATGTAAAATTCCAGCTTCTGAGCCGTGATAAAATTATAGTAAACCTTGCAGACAAAATTTATATACCGGATTCATTCAGGTCCGACAGCGGCACGGCTTATACGGTGGACTATGCACGGTCGCAAAAGAAGACAGTATATATACTCTGCAACGGCAAATACGTCAAGCTACGTGAAGAACCCTGAGATAATCGTAACCGTAGCTTGCAAGCGGTCTGTAATCGGTATCAATCGTATGCGCCGCAACAAGCATTTTATCTGCATCGACAATCACAAGAGAATGGTAATATCCTATATCATCAGCTCCAAGTTGAATTATATCGCCTATCATAGCGTCGCCGATGTCAATTTCAACAGCTTGAGGTCCTGTTGTATGCTCCGATACAAGAAAATTATAAAGCTCATTAACGCCGCTCCACGAAGGGCTTCTGTCGTTCAGTGAGTTAAAATACCACCCGTCCCGAGAATAATTCTGCCTTGCACCTCCTGCCGCAAGCACCTGCGAAATAAAATTAGTGCAGTCACCACCCATACCGTCAAAATCGTAATATTCCGGATTTCTCTTATATGCCCATTTATGAGCATACTCTGCCGCCGCCTCTCTGTCATACAAATAAACCGCCTTCTTTCCGTGCCTTGATGTAATATTCCAATATTATGAAATTATTTTATCGGATAATGACCTCAGTTTATTTAATGACCTAAGTTCATTATTAAAGTTACTTCATTATATGTAAAACGAATCCGAATAATGTAAATTAAAAAGCAGACGGCGAGCATATCCCTCGATATATTCTCCGTCTGCCGCCGTTGTCCGAACGTACATATAAATATATTATTGTCTGTAACGACATAAAACTCATTGTTAATATTTTGTTTTTGCATTTTCTTTAAAGTAAACGCATTTGTCGGAATATGATACCTTATTTCAGGCGCTGTTTCTCATTCTGAGTCTGTCCGCAATGAGTGCTATAAATTCTCCGTTTGTCGGTCTGTCGTTTGCCTTGTAAATATCTATGCCGAAAACCTCATTCATATTCTGTATTCTTCCGCGATTCCATGCAACGTCTATGGCGTGCCTTATCGCTCTTTCCACCTTACTTGATGTTGTATCAAATTTTTCCGCAATTCCCGGATAAAGTTCTTTTGTAATCTTATTTACTATACTTATATCGTCTATTGACATTTTTACTGCTTCTCTCAGATACGGATAGCCTTTTATGTGTGCCGGAATACCTATTGTTAAAAATATAGATGTAATTTTTTCGTCCATTGTAGATGACGGCGTTCCCGTTTGTGTCTGCGGTACCGCGTATGTTACGGTTGCTCCGTTTGATATTACCCCTGCGTTAACCTCTTTTATTCTGCGGATAAGCAGTGAAACGTCTATCGGCATACTTGCAAAATAAATAGCTCCCAATGCAAAAGCGTGCTTTACCATAAACTCATTCTGTACAGCCGAAACGCATATAACTCTCGGTTTATAATCCGATATTTTAGATATCCCTTCCAATACTCCCAAGCCGTCTATTACAGGCAATATCATGTTAAGTATTACAACATCGGGTCTTAGTCGCGTTATTGAATCTAACGCCTCCTGTCCATTTGAAACCACACCCGAAAGCTCTATTTCATCATGCTCGGTAGCATAGTCAGCAATATGCTTTGTCCATTTAGGATTATTGTCAGCCACCAAAAGTTTAATTTTTTGCCCCATAATACATTCCTCCTGAAAAATATTTATTTATGCCGGCCTTAATTTCCGTGCATGTATATATTAACATATTGTGATATTTTTTTCAAGTGCTTTTTTGATAATAATTAAACTTATTTTGTCGTTATTTATTATTTTTT
>CAJLXE010000061.1 GCA_905210525.1 uncultured Clostridia bacterium
GATGGCTCGGCGGTATGCTTACAAACTTCAAGACGATTTCCACGCGTATCGCAAGAATGAAGCAGCTTGATAAAATGGAAGAGGACGGAACGTTCGATCTTCTGCCCAAGAAGGAAGTTGTTAAGCTTCGCAAGGAGCAGAATACTCTTCATGCAAACCTTGACGGTATAAAGGATATGAACGGTATTCCGGATGTAATGTTTATTGTTGACCCCAAGAAGGAAAAAATAGCTGTTGCTGAAGCTCATGCGCTCGGTATTCCGATAGTTGCAATAGTTGATACAAACTGTGATCCGGATGAAGTTGATTACGTAATTTCCGGTAACGATGACGCTATCCGTGCGGTAAAGCTTATTGCATCGGTTATGGCAAACGCTGTTCTTGAAGGTGTTCAGGGTGAACAGTACAATCCCGAGGAAAACAGTGTAGCGGCAGAAGCTGCGGCGGATGAGGCTGTTGCGGAAGCAGCTGTTGAAGAAGTTACGGTAAGCGCTGAAGCAAGCGAAGAAACAACTGTTCAGGAATAATGATCGGAGGAATTTGATTATGGCAGAAATAAGTGCATCAATGGTTAAAGAACTGAGAGACGTTACAGGTTGCGGTATCATGGACTGCAAGCGTGCGCTCCAGCAGACAGAAGGCGATGTTGATAAGGCTGTTAAGCTTCTCAGAGAAAACGGTCAGATGAAGGCAGACAAGAAGGCTACACGTATTGCGGCTGAAGGTATTGTTGAAACATATCAGCATATCGGCGGCAGAATAGGTGTTCTGGTTGAACTCAACTGCGAAACGGACTTCGTTGCAAAGAACGAGGAATTCAAAAAGCTTGCGCACAATATTGCTATGCATATTGCCGCATATAGCCCGAAGTATGTTCGCCGCGATGAAATTCCGGCTCAGGATATTGCGGAAGAGCGTGAAGTTCAGAGAAACATAACTCTTAAAGAAGGTAAGCCCGAAAAGATCGTTGATAAAATTGTTGACGGCAGAATGGAAAAATTCTTTAAGGCTAACTGCCTCGAAGAGCAGGATTGGATTCTCAATGAGGATATAACTGTTCTTGAAGCTGTTAAGGAAGTAATAATCAAAACAGGCGAAAACATCAGAATCAGACGTTTTGCTCGTTTTGAAAGAGGCGAAGGTCTTGAAAAGAGAGTTGATAACTTTGCCGATGAAGTTATGAAGCAGGCTTCTCAGAACTGATTTGTTCAATAAATTAAGCATAATTAAAAAGACGAATAAGCGATGTTTGCTTTATTCGTCTTTTTTGTCGTTATTTACGATTAAAATAAACGTGTATTTTTATTATCTTCCGTCACCGAAGAAAAACAGCGAAAGCATTCCGGGCCCTACATGAGCTCCTGTAAGAGGTTCGTGCATAGCAATTATAAGTTCTTTGGGAGACGCTATTGCTTTTATACGTTCCGCAAGAATTTTTGCGTCTTCTATGCAGTCTCCGTGAGATATTGCGATACGGTTTTCTTCAACATTGCGCGCTTTCTTTTTGAACAGCTCAACGATTGCGTCTATTGCGTGCTTTCTGCCGCGGTGTTTTGCGTATGCAACAATGTGACCTTCTTCATCTCCGCGCAGAACAGGCTTTATTTGCAGAATGGTGCCTATTGCACTTGCAACTCCGGACAATCTTCCCGAACGCTTCAGGAAAGCAAGGTCATCAACCGTAAAGAATTCGCACAAATTGTTTCTGTATGGAATAAGTTCTTCATTCACGTTTTCTATTTCAATACCTTCGGCTCTCATATCTGCCGCTTTGCATACGAGCAGACCTGTTCCGAGTCCGGCACCGAGAGAGTCGAAAACAATTATTTTTCTCTCGGGAAATTCTTCCGCAAGTATTTGAGCCGCTGTTTGAGCGGCATGAATCGTACCGCTTATGCCGGATGATATTCCGATAAAGAATATATCGTTTCCGAGCAGCAGGTCATTTCTGAATTCCTTTACAAAGCGGTCGGCGTTTATCATTGACGTTTTTACTACAACTTTGTTGCGCAGCATATCGTAAAATTTATGTGCTTCACTGTCGTCCGTGGTTGCTGAACATTCATAAACATCATCGCCTATTGAATATGTAAAAGGTATTATTTTTATGTCAAATCTTTTAATTAATTCAGGAGTAAGATTTGCTCCCGAATCGGCATATATTGCAAATGCCATGTCTGTGTTCCTCCCGTAATGCCGTATATTGCGACGTATTGCCGAAACATACGGAAATTTTACATGATAGTTATAAATAACTCTCTTTATTATAATACTTTAATATTGACGTAATATGAACAAATTTTTAATCTGCCTCAGTAAAGCCGTGCTTATGTATATTTTAATGATAATTTGGGTTGATGTGGGGTCCGAAAATCTGCCGTAGACCGTTTTATTGTCAATATTGACTAAAAATCGATAAAATCTGTGTTGAAATAAATTTTTATATGTGATATACTTATCCAATGTGAAAAATATTGATTTATGCAACAAGCTTAAACCGTGAATTTACTATGAAAAGGTGAAACTAAATGCTTAAACTTGAAGAAGGGCGTCCTGCCGACTGTAACGGCAGAATGGAAAAAGAAATTGCAGTATATGATCTGCTTGACAGCTTAAAGATACGTTATGAAAGGGTTGACCACGAGGCAGCATTTACAATGGAGGCGTGCGCGTCGATTGACGCCATACTTGCTCCGGCGGTGATATGCAAAAATTTGCTCTTGTGCAATTCGGGCAAAACGGATTTTTATCTGCTGATGATAAGGGAAGATAAAAAGTTCAGAACAAAGGAGATTTCGTCACAGATAAACAGTTCAAGGCTTTCGTTTGCTCCGGAAGAATATATGGCTGAATTTTTGAATATTACTCCCGGTTCGGTAAGTGTAATGGGGCTTATGAATGATAAAAATAATAATGTGAAGCTTCTTATAGACGCAGATGTGTTGGATGCGGAACTGTTTGGATGTCATCCGTGCATTAATACGTCAAGCATAAGGATGAAAATAAGCGATCTGATAAATGTGTTTCTGCCGGCGGTCGGGCATGATTATACGAGGGTTGTTCTCAGTAACGGTTAATAAAAAGAGAATAGAGCCGAACGTGTTTACGTCGGGCAGAAATAAGCGGTTATCGGTTCAAAAGAAAATTTACGGAAATGTCAGGAAAGAAGATTATGGAAGAAAATATTTCTGCCGGCGGTTTTTTCGGTACGGAGAAAATCGGAAAAATCTTAATGAAAATTGCTCCGCCTGTTATGCTTGCACAGCTTATACAGGCGTTGTATAATATAGTAGACAGTTTTTTTGTGGGGAAATATTCGGATGAGGCACTTACGGCGCTTACTGTTATTTATCCTTTACAGTTGATAATAATTGCATTGGCGGTGGGAACCGGTGTAGGTGTAAATACATATATGGCGCGTAAGTTTGCCCAAGGGAATCCGGATGATGCATACAATGCGGCAGGCACGGGCACGGTGCTTGCATTTGCAATGTGGGCGCTGTTTGCGGTTGCATCGGTATTGATAATGCGTCCTTACGTAATGACGTCTGCAAAGTCTGCTCAGGCGATTGCGGATGCGGTTACATACGGAAATATAGTCTGCGTGGGAAGTCTCGGTTCGTTTCTTGAGGGAACGTGGACAAAAGTACATCAATCAAAGGGAAATATGCGTCTTCCGATGATAGCTCAGGTTGTGGGGGCGCTTACAAATATTGTTATTCGGCTGGGGACCTATTCCTCAGATGGGTGTTGCCGGAGCTGCGTATGCTACTGTATGCGGACAGGTTGCCGCGGCGGTGATTACGGGAGTGAGAGGCTTTCACAAACCTCCGCAATTAAAGAAAATGCCGTATTATATTAAAAAAATATATTTTTACGGCTATTCGTCAATATTTATGCAGATACTTTTTACTGTATATATTGTTGCACTGAACATGATTCTTGCGGGTTTTTCGGATGCGGCTGGTACGGTGTTGGGGCTGTATTACAAAATGCAAAGCTTTTTCTTTATTCCGCTGTTTGGACTTCAGACCTGCATTGTTCCCGTAATAAGTTTTAACTATGCAATAAGGCAGTATATGCGGTGCAAAGAAATAATGAAAGATTCGTTTTTGATATCAATGCTTTTTATGGTTGTGGGAATAATTGCGTTTGTATTTTTCCCGCATCAGGTGATAAGCATTTTTTCGGACAATGCCGAAGTGCATAATATAGGCGGATATGCTTTCCCGATTATAGGTTCGAGCTTTATATGCGCGGTGTTCTCGCTGATGATGCCTGTATTTTTTCAGGCAATAGGCGACGGAAAAACAAGTATTATTTTGTCCGTTACAAGGCAAATTTTATGCTTGATTCCTATATTCTGGCTGTTTTCGCTTATAGGACTTAATTATGCGTGGATAGCATTTCCGGCGTCGGAAACAATTTCGGGAGGAATCGGTCTGCTTTTTTATTATAAAGTTGTAAGGAAATGGAAAACGTTGTCGGATATAAATTATAAATCGGAGAATGTTAAAAATGAAAGTTGAACAGTATGTAATGGCATACAAAGCGGAGCAGGACAGAATAAGAGCGATTTTACCCGAAGAATTTTATTCATTGCGGCCTGTTTTGCGTATCAATGCGGAGATAAGAGACGATAAGTACGGATATATTGAATTTAATACAGCGGTAAAAAAAGGTGCGAACAAAGGCTGGCTCAATATTGGTTATTGGGAAAACGTTTCATTTGAAAGAAACGGGAAAACAGTTTTATTCAAAACAGATTTTCTTGAAATACTGTTTACGGGAGTCGGCATAGAAGGTTCATGTCCTGCCGAAAAGGATAATGCGGGCTGTTATTTTATAGGTGAAACGGAAAATTTTAGAACCGCTGAAATTATCAGAGCGAATAAAGAATTCTGTGACTGCACTTTTAAGTGGAATTTTACTGATAATGACGCTTACGGAGCAAGTACGGGGAAAACGTTGCCTGCGTTTTCGACAGAGGCGTTGAAAGTGTACCCCAAAAAGAATTTTACAGCGGAAAATGCGGCAAATATTCCGTGTGAACAGGTTTTGGGTTCTTATGTTGTAAAGTTTGAAAGATAGGCTCTTGTTTATATATAATTATATTTTGAGCAGATTATTTGTGACTTGTGCGGCTGAACGGAGAAAAGGCATAAAAAATGAATGACGTAATTAAGCACTACGATGGATTGATTGATGAAAATAATGATCCGGTTCGTGATCCGCAATTTTTGAAGAGCTATATGGATAAATGGGACGGGCGTAGATTTATCGAAAGTATGCAGCTTGATGAAAGCAAATCCGTGCTGGAAATCGGGGTGGGAACAGGTCGCCTTGCAATTAAAACGGCGCCTTTTTGTAAAAGTTTTTGCGGAATAGATATTTCTCCCAAAACAATACAAAGAGCCTATGAGAATCTGTCTTCTTATCATAATATTAAACTTGTTTGCGGCGATTTTATGACATTTGAATTTGATGAACAATTTGATGTAATCTATTCATCATTGACATTTATGCATATAAAAGACAAAGAGGGAATGATTGAAAAAACGGCATCTTTGCTGAACAATGACGGACTTTTCGTTTTGTCAATCGACAAAAACCAAAATGAATACATTGATATGGGGATAAGACGATTAAAAATATACCCCGACAATCCGGCAGATACTTATAGTTATATTCTGAAAGCCAAGCTGCAACTTGTTGATAAGTTTGAAACAGATTATGCATACGTAACGGTAAGCAGAAAAGCCTCATTTGTGTAAAGTGAATCTTTTTCCGAATTGTGTTTTTCTTACTGATAAATCAAAACTCTCACAAACCGTTTGAATGGTATGTGAGAGTTTTTTGCTAAGTGATTTCTCCGAATTTTTATCTGATATTAAGCTTCAGCATCGGGTGAGGGTGTCGTTGAAGGAGTTTCAAAGAGTTTGTTGAATTCTTCTCCGGACAGCTTTTCTTTTTCCAGGAGCATATTTGCCACAAGATGAAGGATATTGATATTATCGGAAAGTATTGTTTGTGCTTCAGTATAACACTTGGAAATTATCTTTTTAACTTCTTCATCAATTTCTGCGGCTGTTGCTTCGCTGTATGACTTGGATGTTCCGAGCGAGCGTCCGATGAACACCTCATGGTCGTTATCCGAATAACTTATGGGACCGAGATCAGAGTTCATACCGTATTCGGTAACCATTGCCTTGGCAATTCTTGTTGCCTGAACAATATCATTTGAAGCACCTGTACTTACATCGTTGAATATAATATCTTCGGCTATTCTGCCGCCCATGCATACTTTTATATCATCTTCAAGTTCACGGCGGGTGCGGTAATTCTTGTCGTCGGTAGGAAGATGAAGAGTATATCCGCCTGCGCCTCCGCGAGGTATTATTGATATTTCATTGACAGGGTCAGCTTTGGGCGAGAACTTCGACACGATCGCGTGACCTGCCTCATGATAAGCGGTAAGCTTTTTGTCGTCTTCGGTAATGCGGTGGCTTTTCTTTTCCGGTCCGATTTCAACGCGCTTTATAGCTTCTGTTATTTCAACCATTGAGATTGATTTTTTACTGCTTCTTGCGGCAAGGATCGCTGCCTCATTCATTATATTTTCTATATCTGCGGGAGTAAATCCGGGAGTCATTCTTGCAAGTACTCCGAGATCTATTGTATCATCGAGAGGCTTGTTTCTTGAATGTATCTTGAATATTTTCTCGCGCGCGGATACATCGGGTCTGCCCACATATACTGTTCTGTCGAAACGTCCGGGTCTTGTAAGAGCAGGATCCAGAATATCGGCTCTGTTTGTTGCAGCTATCACTATGAGTCCGGAATTTACCGTAAAACCGTCCATTTCAACAAGTAATTGGTTAAGTGTCTGTTCACGTTCGTCGTGACCGCCGCCGAGTCCTGTGCCTCTTTGTCTGCCGACCGCATCGATTTCATCTATAAATATTATGCAGGGGAGGAGCTTTTTGGCTTGAGCAAAAAGGTCACGCACACGGGAAGCACCGACACCTACGAACATTTCAACGAAATCCGAACCGCTTATAGAGAGGAACGGAACGCCTGCTTCGCCGGCAACTGCTTTTGCAATGTAAGTTTTTCCTGTTCCGGGAGGGCCTACAAGCAGTACGCCTTTAGGAATTCTTGCTCCGAGAGATTCAAACTTTGAACGGTCTTTGAGAAACTCGACTATTTCAACAAGTTCCTGTTTTTCTTCTTCGGCGCCCGCAACGTCCGCAAAAGTAACTTTTTTATGCGATGAATCGTATCTTATTGCACGGCTTTTGCTGAAATTCATTGCTTTGCCGCCGCCTGCGTCGTTTGCCTGTTTTCTGAGAAATGCCAGAGATACGAAAACGACTATAAAGAGAAGCAGATACGGTATCAAAGATACCCACCACGGATATTTTGTAGGTTCTGTCGGCAGAAGCTGGAAGCTGAAGTCGCCGGACGATATGACGTCAACCGATACGCCTTTCTTTTCTGCTGTTATTGTGGCAACATCGCTGTAAAATATGCTGTTTGACGGAATACATGCTATAAAATCATATTTGTCCGGAAAACGTGCAAGATAATTGGAATTTTTGTATACACCGTATACAACCACGCTTCCGTCAACCGTTGCTATTTTTTCAACTTCTTCATTCTTGATTTTTTCAAGCAGTTCGGTGTAATTGAGTTCGTCTGCGCGTTTTGTTGACGGGCTTGATACCGAAAGAGCCAGTATAAGCACGAGCGCAACAAGAAGTATTATAAAACCCGGTCCCTTTAAGAAATTTTTCATTATAATATTACGTTTGTTTCCGCAATGCGGAAGTACAATCCTTTCTGATTTATATTTTGCTTGATTATTATGAATTTATCAGATAAGCTCCGGTCTGATAATGAGTATGTCTTTAAGATTTCTGTATTTTTCGGCGTAATCAAGTCCGTAACCTATTATGAATTCGTCAGGTATCTCAAATCCGACGTAATCCACGTCTATATCTACTTTTCTGCGACCTACTTTATTTGCCAGTG
>CAJLXE010000062.1 GCA_905210525.1 uncultured Clostridia bacterium
GAAAACGGCCGAACCGCTTCCGCTCATCATTGCCGCCTTGCAGCCTTCCCTCAGCAGCATTTGTTTTGCCTGACCTATTTGTTCGCACTGTGCTATTGAGACTTTTTCCATTGCATTAAACATAACGTTTGTAAGTTCTCTGTCGTTATTTTTGAAATGCAATAAGAACTCATCAAAAGACGGACATTCCTCTTTTGGTTCTTTGTCAATAAGGCTGTATATAAGCGCGGTAGAAAGTCCTTTGCACGGCTTTATTATTCTGAATTTATATTCCGTAACAGGTTCAAGCGGTTCAATTATATCACCGATACCGCGTGCCGCGCACGCACCGCCATACACGAAAAAAGGCACATCCGCACCTATGGAAGCCGCTTTTGAAGCAAGCTGTTCCCTTGAAAATCCCAGTTCAAACATAGAATTAAGCGTTTTAAGCGTACACGCCGCATCCGAGCTGCCTCCGCCCAAGCCCGCTTCAACCGGAATGTTTTTCTCCACACAAATATCCACGCCGTACACACCGAGCGCTTCAGCCGCTTTATATATCAGATTATTACTGCCGCAGTCTATGTTGTAAATATTATTGTCAATACGGATACGTATATCTTTTGAGTCCGTTTTTGTAAAAGTCAACGTATCGTAAATATCCACCGTCTGCATTACGGTTTCTATGTCATGATAACCGTCACTGCGTTTTTTCAGCACGTTAAGATACCAATTTATCTTCGCCGGAGCCTTTACCGTTAACGATTCCATACAGCATCAATTATCTATGTAAAGAATACCGAGTGTTCTGGGTCCGCAATGGGAGAATACTACACATCCCGCGTGAGTATAGCATATTTCTGCGGGATTCAGCTTTTCTACCTCTGCTCTTGCTTTTTCGTAATCTCTGTCAGTAATATCCGAACCGGGAACAATAGCGTTCGTAATAAAAACACGTGTTTTGTCTATGTCGTTCATTCCCGCAATAGTATCGTTTACGTATCCCATCAGACAGCGTTCAAAATTACCTCTGTACTTCTGATCCGATACCGTAACTCCGTCACGAACAACAAGGCGCGGTCTGAGTTTCAATATACCTGCCGCAAAGTTTTCAAGCGTTGTGCATCTTCCGCCCATATACAAGTAATCAACCGTATCAACAACAAAGCTTGCTCTTACCTTCGGCACAATGTGAGCCATATATTCCGCTATTTCATCGGCGTTACAGCCCGCAAGCATCATATCCCCTGCCTTGCAGACGATAAGTCCCGTGCCTGTTGACAGATTCAGTGAGTCCACAATATGAATACGCTCCGGTGCAACGGTTTCCGCCGCCAGCTTTGCAGACATATATGACGATGACATCTTGCTGCCTATACCGGTATATACAATATCGTAATCCTCCTCAATCCACTTTCTGAAGCAGTTTTCATAATCAAACACGGACGCAGCAGCTGTTTTGGGAAGCTTCTTTGTCTTCTGTACGTAATCGTATATGTCCTCCGGCTTAATATCCACGCCGTCCTTAAACTCGTTTTCACCCAAATGAACCGACAAAGGTATTATATCAATATTATATCTGGAAATTAATTTATCGTTAAGATCCGCGGTACTATCCGTTAAAACTTTGACCTTACGCATATATCCTCCGTTTTTTGTCAATATTAAAGCAGATTTATTATACAACAATAATTAAAATATTGCAAGTATTTCGTTTTAAAAAAGCTTCGGCGCCGAATATGCGCCGATACATTAAAACCCATACAAAATTACGTTTTCTTTTTTATCTTTGCACCGCATCCGGGACACGTCGCCACAACAGTGCCCTTGCCTCTCGGCACGCGCATGGAACGCCCGCAATTACGGCATTTGAAATACTTATATTTCCTTCTGCCCTTCAAATTTGTCCACAAGCGTCTTGTGCGGTTTTTTAACGGATTGTACAGTTTAAGAAAAAAATAGTTTTCTTTTTGCCTTGCCGCAATATTGCGCGACAGCATTCTGTACAGAAAAAACGCAAACAAAATAATATACATGACAGACACTATAAATGAAGGTACTATGAGCGAAACTATATTCAATATAATAAACAGGATTATAAACGCAAACGAAAGCTCATCCGCACCGTAGCGTCCCTGCATAAATCTTCTCAACCAATTCATAAAATCATCTCCCGATATTTATAATATTATTTTACCACGTTAAATTTATAAATGCAACAGCCGCAAAAATATTTTTACATTCATGTCATTATAATTAAACATTAATATCACAATATAAGGCTTCCCGGCTTCATATTGACAGCTTTTCAAGGCAACAAAACGGCTCCGGAACAGTTTTTCCGAAGCCGCTTATAAGCAAATAAAAAGTCGCT
This sequence comes from uncultured Clostridia bacterium, assembly GCA_905210525.1. GTDB lineage: Bacteria > Bacillota > Clostridia > HGM11327 > HGM11327 > SIG351. The sequence continues at coordinate 2,357 of CAJLXE010000062.1, forward strand.
GTAAAAAAACAGGGCTTTTCGTTGAGTGTGACGCCATGCTTGTTTACATAGCATTATACTGTTTACACAGTATTAGTCAATCTCATATGGGAGCAATGCAATATTACGTGCACGCATTATAGCTGTTGTAAGTTCTCTCTGATGCTTAGCACAGTTGCCCGTGATACGTCTGGGAAGAATTTTGCCGCGCTCCGTAACATACTTCTTAAGCTTATAAACATCTTTATAATCAATAGAAGCAGACTTGTCCGCACAGAAGCTGCAAACCTTCTTTTTTCTCTTAATATTGCGAGGTTTCTTATCAACCATTTCTGTCATATCCTTTCCTGAAAATTAAAACGGAACTTCATCATCGATATCATCTACCGACGTGAACCCCGCAGGCGGAGCATTGTCATCCTGCGGATACGAATTACCCGCACCGGATGCACCCTGAGCGCCGTTCCAATCAACGATCGTTGCGTCGTCTGCCACAACTTCCGTAACATAGCGCTTCTGACCGTCGTTACCGTCATAAGAACGAGTTTGTATTCTGCCGCTTACCGCAACCCTTGCGCCTTTTTTAAGATGCTTGCTCAATGTTTCCGCAAGACCTCTCCATGCAACAACGGGAATAAAATCGGCATCGTACTGTCCATTTGCGTTTTTGTAGTTTCTGTTTACGGCAATCGTAAACGAAACGGATGCAATGCTGTTCGGCGTATAACGCAATTCCGGATCTCTCGTGAGTCTACCCAATAAAACAACTTTATTCATGTCAAACTCTCCTTATTACTCTTCTTCTCTTATTACAATGGATCTGATTATTGTATCGGAAACCTTGTATACATAGTCGAGAGCGTCAACAGTCGCATTGTCGCCTGTAAAATTCACAACGACATAGTTACCTTCCGTATAATCCTTGATCTCGTATGCGAGCTTTTTAATGCCCCATTTATCGGTCTTTTCCACTTCACCGCCGTTGTTTTTGATTGTTTCTTCAACCTTTGCAACCGCTGCTTCCGTTGCCGCTTCATCAAGATCAGGACGAAGGATATAAACAGTTTCGTACTTTCTCATAATTTCACCTCCTTATGGACTTTACGGAGAACCCCGAAAAGGGATTCTCAAGGATCTTTTAACTGTATTATTTTACCACAAAAATATTATTTTTGCAATAGCCGTACAGCATCGGTTTTAACGCGTAAAACGTTTTATTGCTTTTATTTACACATTATTTACATTTATCGCATCCTCGCCGGACATCGTCAATTCGCCAAGCTTCATATCAAGCTGATCCGCATATATATGCGACAATATTTTATACGCTTCACAGGCGCCGTCAAGCTCTTCATTTTCGGACATAGCCACTGAAATTCTTTTTCCGCTCAGGTATTCGCATATATCCGCAAGTTCTCTGCCGCCCTTGTATGTGTCCGCATATGTTTTAACGTCATATCCGAGATAACAGAGCATATAAATGTAAAACTTAACCGCAGCGGAAGTCTGCCGTTTCACATTTCCCGACTCGCATTTGTCCAGAAGATCGAAAAACGCCACACAAAGAGCATAAAGCTTGCTTTTATTGTCGCTGTTTGCCGCCGCAATACGTATATTACTCACAATTCCCGAAGCAATACAGAACTTATCCGGATCGGTTTCTATATTTCTGAAGCCGCCGAGAACATTTCCGTCCTTTATTACATACATAGTTCCGTTACGGACGCACTCAAGAGACACAATCGCAAAAAGCTTTGTCAGCGGCAGAAAACGGCTCGTAAGGCGTCTTGCGCCCGACGCAAAAATATATTCCGTTCCGTTTTCGGGCGTAAGCAGTTCTATCACTCTGTTTGCGTCTCCTCTGTTCCGGGCGCCTATTATCAACCCTGTAACAATGTTGTTCATATTTATTTATAACCGAGAGAGCGCATTGTGTTTCCGTCGTTGCGCCAGTCCTCGCGCACCTTTACCCACAGTTTAAGATTAACCTGCATCGACAGCATATTTTCTATATCTGCTCTTGCCTTTGAACCTATCTGCTTGAGCATACTTCCGCCCTTGCCTATAACAATACCCTTATGCGATTCTCTTTCGCAAAGTATGGTAGCTTCAATGTCCGTAATAGGTTTTCCATCTCTTTGCGACATTTTCACAATTTCAACACCTATTCCGTACGGTATTTCATCCGACAAAAGAGTTATTGCCTTTTCCCTTATTATTTCGGACACCACAAACTTTTCCGATTGATCCGTAAGATATTCGGGGTCGTAAAGCATAGGTCCCTCGGGAATATACTTCAGCACTTCGGGTACTATAAGCTCTGTATTTTTTGCGTCTTTTGCGCTTATCTGCATGACGGCCCTGATATCAAGGCTTTTTTTGACCGTATCCGCAATCTGTGCCGCACGCGTTTTGGTTGCCCTGTCCATTTTGTTTTCAACAAGAATTATAGGCTTTTTTGTATGCTTAAGACCTTCTATTATCGATTCGTCCGCAGGCTGTATTCCCGCCGCGGCGTCAACCACAAACAGTATGCAGTCAACATCCTCCATTGTATCTTTCGCCGACTTCATCATATATTCGCCGAGCTTGTTTTTAGGCTTATGTATTCCGGGTGTGTCCACAAGTATTATCTGATAATCGTCTCCCATAAGAATACATTTTATGCTGTTTCTTGTTGTCTGCGGCTTAGGGGAAACAATGCTTATTTTTTCATTCATAAGCGTATTTATCAATGTCGATTTACCGGCGTTCGGTTTACCTATCACTGCCGCAAAGCCTGTTCTGAATTCACTCATCTCTGTTCAATCCTATTTTGTTCATAATATTTTCTTCTTCAATGCGCATATGCTTTTTTTCTTCGTCCGTCTCGTGGTCAAAGCCGAGCAAATGCAATATGCTGTGTACAAACAGATACACTGTTTCGCGTTCCACAGAATGTCCATATTCTTCCGCCTGTTTTTTGGCAACCGACATACATATCACCACATCTCCGAGCATAAGATATCCCTCTTCGTCAAATTCTCCGTCCGAGACAGCATCAAAATCCGCTTCTCCCTCTTTGAAATTCTGCAGCGGGAACGACAGCACATCCGTAACCCTGTCCGTATTTCTGTTTTCGCGGTTGTATTCGCGTATGGCGTTTTCGTCAACAAGATTCACCGAAACAGCCGCCGCATATGGAATACCGAAGCGTTTTACCGCCGCCGTAAACGCGCTTTTCATGTACGCTCTCAAAGAAGGCGTCAATTCGCCGTCATCCTGTTCGTTGCAAAAATCAATTTTTATCAGTTTCTTTCTCATCATTTTCCCTCAGTTTCGGATATTCCACACGCTGGTGGTACGCACCGGAAAGTATTGTCAAAAACGATTGCTTTATTGTTGTTATTTCCTTGAACGTAAGCGGACAATTGTTAAGCTGACCGGCATCTATTTTTCCCTGAACCAGTTTGTCTATGGTCTCTTTTATTTCGTCCGTATTATGTGTTTTCATAGAACGCACGGCTGCTTCAACCGTATCCGCAAGCATAACTATTGCGCATTCCTTTGTTGACGGTGTTTTTCCGCTGTATTTGTAGTCGTTTATATTTACGTTTTCTTTGCCGTAAAGATTGCACGCATTATAATAGAAAAAAGACGCCAGCGTACTTCCGTGATGTTCCTCGATAAACTGATAAAGCAGCTTCGGAACCTTGTACTGTTCCGCAAGATAAAGACCGTCCTTGACGTGCGAAATGATTATTTTCGCGCTTACTTCCGGAGGAAGGTCCTCGTGCGGATTATAGTCGTCGCTTTGGTTTTCCTTAAACATCTGCGGTCTCATAAGCTTGCCGATATCGTGATAGTAAGCGCCTATTCTTGCGAGCAGACCGTCCGCACCTATGTCGTTAGCCGCCGTTTCCGCCATATTGCCTACTATGATACTGTGATAATATGTTCCGGTAGCCTCAATCTGAAGTCTTTTGAGTATAGGCTGACTCTGATTGGAAAGTTCAAGCAGGCGTATGGGTGTAATCACGCCGAACACATTTTCAAACACAGGCAAAAGTCCTATTGCGAGTATGGAAGCCGCTACTCCGCCTATAAGTATCCAGAATGCATTGATACCCGCAGTCGCAAATTTTGCTGTAAGATAATATTCCATTGCCAGCGCGGTAAAAAATCCCATAACAGCGGAAGCAACTCCGAACAATATTATACCCGACCTGCTTGCGGAAGCTTTTCTTATCATGCAGGCACACATTGTGCACGCAATCGTAGATGTGAGCGTCACCGCAAAATCGCCTCCGGCATACATTCCCGAAAACATCGAAAGCGGCACGCCGACTATAAGCGCCGCTCTGCCGTCAATGAGCATTGTAAGCATTATAACGGCAAGCATAGACGTACATATATACTGATTTACACCCTTGACAAGTATGTAAAGGTATATAGACACTATCATGAGGATCGCTATTATTACGTTGTTTTTTATATTAAGTGCAATCGTTTTTTTATAGGAAATAAATATAAGACACTGTACCGCGCATATTATCAGTATTGCAATGGAAAGTCCTATATAATTTGAATATCCCGTGCCTCCGGATGCAAGAAGTCCCAGTGCTTCAATCAGTTTGTACTGTGCCTCCGTTATAGGCTGTCCCGCGGTTATTATGGTCTGCCCCTTTTTGTACATTATGGGTTTAACCGATTCTGCCGCAATTCTGCGCGCTTCTTCCGTAGAATCCGCGTCATACACAACATTGTACGTAACCTGAGACAAAATAGTTTCAAGCACGTCCGTCATACTGTTGTCAAAATCAAGTCTGCCGAACATTTCTCTTATGTTTGCAAGAGTACCTTCAAGCTCCGATTCGCGTATTCCGGGAGGATTGAGCTTTGAAAGAATTATTTCCGAAACGTTGTTTTTTATAAGAGTTATGTTTTTCTGTTTTGCCGAAGCTATTGTTTTAAGCTGTTCGGTCGGGAAGAACCCGGCAGTCTGTGTACCGAGCGAATCCCAATAGGATTGCGGAAACACTTCGTTATAAAGCGCTTCGTCGTTCAGTACGTCTTCATATTTAACGGAAGAATAGTAATTGTATTTTGTTTCGTACTGTTCTTTTCTGTACAGATATTCCTGCATCTGATATGAATCATCCGCCCAATCGGGATCAGGTTCACCCGGATTGTCGAGACTGTTTATCATCTGCTGTTTCCACTCGGCAAACCTGTTGCGCGCGGAATCAAATATCTGTTCCGCATACTGTATGCCGTTTTTCACGCTGTCATAAATATCCGCCGTTTTTGAATTGTCCATAACATATATATCCTGAACGGCGTTTCTTGCCTCCTGAATAAGCTGATTCGTAACGTATTCATCTTCTATGTCGCGCGTGGCATTTATGGTTTCGGTCGCTATATCGCCGACATTGAAATCAAATTGTCTTATAGGTTCGGCAATAAACAAACCTATAATGACTGCCGCCGCAACCGCAATATGGCATATCGCACAAGCCCATACGCCGGCTTTGCCGCTTGTTTGTTTTTTTTCTTTCCTTTTATTGGTTCTGTATTTTTTAGTCATAAACTTACCGCGCCTTTCTTCATTAAAATTCAAAACTTTTTATGTAATAATTTTACGGTCCTACATTATATAATATAACACAAATGAATCCCTTACGGCGTCAATTTTCTT
>CAJLXE010000063.1 GCA_905210525.1 uncultured Clostridia bacterium
GTTCGTCTGATTGAGGTACGTAAACGTCTTTGTTATTACGTTTGTTGTTCCGTTTTTGAGTGAGGACGTCTTTGTTCTGCCGAGTGCGTCATAAACATAATCGTATTCGCCTGTAAATTCGGACGTCATGTTATCCGAGAACTTATAAATTTCGTCCTCCGCAAGCACAAGCACACCGTTTGTAGCATTGTCTATCGTTGCCGTTCCGACAAGTCGGTTATCCGCGGCATAAATCAGCTTCTTTGTTCTGCCGCTCTCATGGTCAACCGCCGTTATTACCGTACCGTTTACATCATATGCGTACTCATATTTAAGCGTTGTTCCCGAATACTGTTCTACCGCATTTCCCCAGATATCATACACATATGCTTCATAAGCGCCGCTGCCGTATGTGGTTTTGGTAAGGTTTCCTGCGCCGTTGCCCGCATATTCATAGCTTATCAGCGTCTGCGAGCCTACCGAAATCGACGTAATATTTCCGTATACGTTATATACAATATTATAGGTTTCGCTCTTACCCGTTGCGGTGTCGCTATGAACGATTTTCGTCAGCAGACCGTTTGTATAAGTATACGTATTCTTAGCCGTGCCGCGAGCCATTGTCGCCGCGAGCCCGTTCGCGTTATATGTGTACGTCGTGGTTACGTTGTTCGCGTCCTTGATTGTAAGCACATTGCCATGCGAATCATACGTATATGTTGTTGTATTCCCCGCTTCATCCGTATATGTAAGGCAATTTCCGTTTGCGTCATATGTTGATGACGTAAACAGTATGTCTGTACCGTTTGCAAGTGTGGAATCCGTTCCTACGTACTTTATTTTCGTAGACGTTATGTTGTCATTCGCGTCATATGTATAAATATACGCTATGTCATTATATATCTGCGAATTGAAGTTAACCGTCATTGTGGACGGAGCAGCGCCCGTACCCTTTGTTATAGCGGCGTATTCAGTGCTTGTTCCCTCGTAATACAGATTGAAACCCGAGGTCGTCTGATAAAAAGCGTAATCTCCGAATGTTGTAACCGATTTCGGCAGATTGAGCGCCTTAAGCGAGCTGCAATACGAGAACGCTTTATAGCCTATTGTCGTAACTCCGTCAGGAAGCCTTATATCTTTAAGCTTTTTGCAGTCATGGAATGTACAGCTCCTTATTTGCGTAACTCCGTCAGGAATATTTATCGATTCAAGCGCCTGGCATCCCCAGAACGCATTATCAGATATGCTCTTTACGGTGTCCGGCAGGATAACCTTTATAATTGACGTATTATTCTTGAATGCGCTGTTTCCTATGGAGGTTACCGTATCTCCCGCAGGACTCTTCGGAGGAATGTTTATTACTGTGTCGGTGCACGTACCGATTGTACCTACAAAACAGGTTCCGTCGCCATTGCTCTTGAATGCAAGTCCCGTGCTGTAAGCCGTATCATCCGTATCCGATTCATCGGATTCATACGTATTGCCTGATACGGGCGACAGAACAACATCGTCAAAATACGCGAGTCCCGATGTTGAATTTACAAGCGACAGCTTAACGCTTGCTATCTTCAACGACTTATCGGTCTTTGAAGACGTTATTTCATAGCACTGATACTGCCAGTCGGCATATGAGCCGTCGTATCTTATTTTTACGGTTTCTTCCGTACCGTCAGAATATCTGAGCGTTATATCGGCTCCGTATGCCGCGTTTGTTACGGCGCTTGCCTTTGCCCAAGCCGATACTGTAAAGCCGGTTGTTACGGAAGCATTTACGGGAATTTCACGGTAAACGGTTTTGCCCGCGCTTACCTGCCACGATTTTGTTCCGTTTGCCGAATTACCCGATGCAATTGTCGCGTCGTTTGCAGAAGACCACGGATTTGAAGTCTGTTCCGCGCCCGTAAACGGCAATGCGTTGTATGCAGTAGGTACGGAGTTCTTCTCGAGCTGAGCGCAGTCTGCATAAACAGTGCCCGCAGCATTCCGGAGTCCGAAATTCAATGTATAAGTCTGTGCCGATGTTACCGTAAATGTTGCAAATATACGATACCAACCGTTACCTATATTTTCGTTGTTTGTGCCTACATAATATCCGCTGTTAGATACTGCCGCACCCGATGCGTCTTTAACCTCGGCATATGCGCCGCCGACAGCCGAACCTGTGTTCTTGGCAACGCCTTTCAGTTTTACGTATACAGAGAAAGTATATGTTCCCGGCGCAAGGTTAATGCTGAAATACGAATTTGCAGCAGACGCAAATTTTGCGGAATAGCTGCCGAGCAGAGCTTCTTCAATCGAGCGCGTAACATTTGTAACACCCGAAGTCGCTTCAAAGCTTGAATTATCCAGATAATTCTCACTGCCTCCGCCCGAAACGGAAGACGCTGTCTTGTTACCGCCCTCGTTTTCCGTAAGGCCGTACATAATCGCATTATAAATTTCACTGCCGTTCTTCACAACGGAATGAAGAGTTCTTCCGTCCTTACTGAAAACGACGGTAGTATAGATATTATCGGCAGTTGCGGAAAAATCATAGTCTTTTCCGGGATTCTGGTACACGGTATATCTTGTTCCGTAGTATATTTTCGTTTCCTCAACAGCGTTATATACCGAATTGACATATCTGCAATACTTTATATTGTTTATGCGGTTATTTGAATCAAAAGTATAAGTATATGCATAACCGTCAATGCTTCTTCTTACCGCGAACATTGACGCCATCGTCTGATATTCGTGAACGTTGGCATACGAATCCGATATTTTCGTCACGTTGGCGGAAGAATCATATGTTATTGTGTAATCGCCTATGCCTGTAAGATTATTCGACGTATATGTAAATGAAATCACGGTTTCGCCCGCGCTCGTCACGGATGAAAGCGCATACGTACCTGTATAATTATAGGTATACGTTTTGTCGTCACACTCAAGCGAAGTAAGAAGTCCGTTTGAATTGAATACTCGCGTGATATCTCCGTTTACAAGAGTAACCGTGTTATTCGCGGTATCTACGTCCAGCGAAGCGCCGATAACGGCATTCGTATAAAGCCCTGAGGTCGCATCCGGAATAAAAGAATATTCCGTACCGTAATTGTCAACATATACATATATGTCGTTTGAGGAATCGTATTTCATGAGCTCAACAAGAGAAAGCTTCCAGCCTCTGCCCATTTTATAGCTCGTTGAAATTCCGTAATATCGGTAAAAATCACCGCTGCTTGCAGAATCCTTATACAGCTTGCTGTTATAGATATATTCAAGTGATATCGGGAAATTTTTAAGCTTGGCGTCAAGCGCTGTAGAGGATACGAGATTACCCCACGCATGGCTTACGCGATTTGTCACATTATTATCAAGCGATGAAGTGTCATAAGTATATGTATCGCTTATACCCATATCGCCCGACACTGCGGTTATTGTTTTATCTCTGTATGTAACGGAGAGCTTAGGTCTTTGCGATACCGTTGCATAATTGTTTCCGAGGAACGATCTGCAAACGTTGCCGTCAGTTTCATTTGTGTTTTTGAACAGGAATCCGCGGTCGGCATTTTTCGTACCGTTTTTCCATTCACGCACAAGAAACGTAATATCAAAAGCACCGTACGCTCTTGCGCCGGGCTTTGCCGTTGCAACAGCCGTCGAAACATAGTTGTCTGCACCGACATTATTCCATGTTGCACCGGTTTCCGTCCATGCATTTCCCGTAAATGCATGAATTGAGAATGTCTGACCGCCGGAACCCGTGCCCTCGCAAATATAGAACGTTGCGTTCAATATATCGGACGCCGAACTTGAAATGTAATCGGCACTGCTCGTAAGTCCCGGAAGCTTGACAAGGATTCTGCCCACGCCGTATGCAGAGCTGTACAAGCCCGCATGATTGAACGCCCATGTTCCCGTATTCAGAGTGGGCTTACCGGAATATATTGTAGTGTCCTGAATATTTGTAGTAACGCTTGCATTGTTTATTTCAACCTGAGGATCGATGTGTACGGGATAAACAGTGTTTGCATCCGTAAGAAACTCCTCGTTGACCGACATTGTAACCGTATAATATTCACCGCTTCTGATTTCGGTTATCTGCATTGTTCCGCCGTCGATATTGCACGCGCTGTCATATGCAAACACCTGTCCCAAAGAAAATTTTTCCTTGGCATCCTCCGATTCGGCAAAGTAATATATTCCGTCTTCGCCGCAGTACGGATACATTCCGTTGGTCTCGGCAACAAAAGTCCAGCTTGTTGTTCCGTTGTATCTTGAAAGAACTATTTCTTCCTTTACGCCGTTCAGCGTAGGAATATATATTACGTCCGAATCATCGTCAAATACGGAATTATATTCCAGCGCATTGTCATCACTTTTAAGGTTGACGCGGGCATTTGCCGTCATATGCATGGAATCACCGGGAACCGGAATAAGCCTGAGTGTATTTCCATTATATGATACGGTAATACCGTCCGAAATTGAAGACGGAAGCGTAAGTCCGACATCATTTTGTCTCGTTGCGTAACCGTCCGCGGTCACCCTCAGATTGATATTTTTATCGGCTATTTTTCCGTTTTCATCTACGAATTTTATATTATCATCAAAAAAATATACTGTTTTTGTGCCGTTTTTATTCAGGTATGCAATCGTATTGAGTGTTTCGGCATCAATCAGTCTTTCAACATGACCCGCCGCATATGCTGTTTCATAATCAACATACGGAGAAAGCTCGCTCTCGGACAGTATTCTTTTTCCTTTTTCCCCTTTGCCCGAAAAAAGCCCCGAAAGAAAGTCTTTCATCTGTGCCTCGGAAACATCCGTTTCCGTACCCGAAAGCCCGCTTTGCGCACCTGAAAGTTCTGCATAAGCAGCCATAGGCCATATATACACGCTCATTGCCAATATCAGTATCAACGATATCAGACTTCGGTACAGATGCTTTGTTTTCAGTGTCATTGTTTTTTTCTTCCCCACCTGCATGACATTTCCCGCGAAAGAATCCGGTCTTATTTTCTCCCCCCGTCCGGGAATTTTGTCATATTTGGTGTTTTAATATGTTTTTCACCCATATTATACCCGATTCGGCAAATTTCGTCAATATGTCTTTCACTGTATTTTAATATATTTTTCATGATATTTTATTGTGATTTTCGCATGATCAAATTGTTATTTTTCATAACAAAAGTTACATCTGCTCCTCAATTCCGCTATTTATCGGATAAAAATAACGGCATTTTATTTTAATGCCGTTTGCGTATAATTCAAAATTTTATACTTATAACTTCTTTTAATCAAGTACCGCAAATATTTCAACACAACGCCCTTACGCTGTCTCTTTATTCCTTGGCAAGCAGCGCTTTATAGCTCACGTCTATTCCCAATGCTCCGAGCGGCGCCGTAATTACTATGGCAAGCACCGCTACCGAAAGAACAATGTTTCCGCACGGCAGTCCCATTGCAAGCGGCACTGCTCCGATTGCAGCCTGTACTGTCGCTTTCGGCAAATATGCAATCACGCAAAACAGCCGTTCTTTGAACGTCAACGGAGTCTTCACAAGGCAAAGCATAACTCCCACCGCGCGGAACAAAAGCGCAATAAGAATCATTACCGCCGCACCGATCCCCGCATCAAGAGTATATCTTATATTCACTGCCGCGCCCACAAGCACAAACAGCAACACCTCAGCCGCCTGCCACAAATTTCCGAACTTTTCCGAAATCCGCATCCGCACTGTATCCGTGCTCTTCATTCCGAGCACACACGCCATGCTTATAACCGCAAGCAGTCCCGAAACCGCCGCATATTTTTTTACCCATGTCTCAACAGCCGTTAACAGGAATGCAATCCCCAATATAATAATTACTTTCATGCTGTTATGAATCAGATGCTTACGTATATAGGACGCTTCAAAAAACAGCCACAGTGCATAACCCGATACCGCCCCCAACAGCGCTCCCGAAATAATCGAAACGGGAATATCCGCAAAGTCAGCAATATTTATCTTGCCGCCGCACGCCATACCCACAAATGCTGTAAACAGTACAATTACAAAAATGTCGTCGCATGACGCTCCCGCCATAATCAACTGGGGAATACTTTTTTGAGTCCCGTACTTTTCATCTATAAGCCTCACCATTCTCGGAACAACCACCGCCGGAGAAACGGCGCCCATCACGGCCCCCATAACCGCAGCCTCCGTTCGCGTCACGCCGAGAAGCAACGGCGCAATCAACACATAACCGAGTATCTCAAAGCCTGCCGGAACACACGACATCATCACGGCAGATCTGCCCACCTTTTTAAGATCAGACAAATTCAGCGACAGTCCCGCTTTTATCAGTATAATGATAAGAGCAATCTGCCTGAGCTCCGAAGAAATACCCAATACCGACGAATCAATCATGTCAAGCACGTAAGGCCCGAGAACAACTCCCGCAATAAGCATACCCACAATTCCCGGCAATTTCAGCTTTTTGCATATTGCCGCAGCCAAAAGTCCCCCAAGAATAATCAGCGATAGTGACGCAATCATAAAAAAAACCTCCTATAAATGCAGAAAAGCCGATGATTTCTGCACATAAAATGCAGAAGTCATCAGCCTGAATAAGCGGTTTCAGCATATGCTGCGGGAGAACTTCATTCCCTTTATTTTATCTTAACACAATTAAAAGCTTTGTGTTGAGATACGCTCATTCTAACACAAATACGTAAAAAAATCAATACCCGATACAAAAAAATTATTTTACCCGAAAATATTAAACCCCATAATTACAATACCGAGAATCACCAACACTATTCCCGTTGCGCGATTCAAAGTTTTCGGTTCCGCTTTATTCGCAAATACAGCAGCAATTCTCGCCCACAAAAGCGTAAATATCACGCACAGCACCAAAACAGGTACGTCCGGAATGCCGCCTATCGCAAAATGCGAAACCGCACCCGTAAGTGCCGTAAACGTCATTATAAAAACGCTCGTTCCGACTGCCGTTTTCAATTCGTATCCCAGCACGCCCGTAAGAATCAAAAGCATCATCATTCCGCCGCCCGCTCCTATAAAACCGCACACAAAACCTATCAGTATTCCGCAAAGCAAAGACTGTATCGCTCTCTTTTTTGCCGATACTTCCTGCATAGATTCCTTTGTAGTCATCACCGGACGCACAATGAACTTGATTCCGAGCAAAAACGTCATAAATACAGAGAAGCCTCCCATTGTTGACGGCGGAACAATGCTCGCCACATAACTGCCCACAACCGTAAACACCAGCACGCTTCCCATCATAATCAATCCGTTTTTTATATCCAGATTCTTATTTTTATGATACGTATAAGCTGAAACCGCGCTTGCCAAAACATCCGAAGACAGCGCAATTCCTACCGCCGTATAAGGGTCCATGTGAAGAAACGTAATCAGCATCGGACTTATAACCGCCGCCGCACTCATACCCGCAAAACCCGTTCCGAGGCCGGCTCCCATGCCTGCAAAAAATGTCACTATAACCGTAATCAATATTTCCATTTTACTTCGCCTCCGTCAAAAGAACATCGAGGTTCTTTTCTATAATTTTCAAAGTACAGGCGAAAGTCTCACGCATTTTTTCATCCGTATTCCGAAACAACCCCTCAAAAAAATCCTTCTGAAGCCGTCTGCCCTGCTCAATTACACTCTGCGCCTTATCGGTACACACTAATTCCGTCTTGCGGCGATCTCCTTTTACGCCATTTCTTACAATATATCCCTCGCGAACCAGTCTCTCCACATTGACGGAAACCAGATTTGCCTTGATATGTCTGACCTCAACAATATCTCTTGCCGTTTTATAGGAAGGATTATTCGCCAGAAACATAAGAATGTCAAACGCCGTCTGAGGCAGATTCAACTCCTGACACAGCGGCTTACATACAACGCCGTAAGTAAGCGCCACCTTTTGCGCAAATTCCACACTGAAATTCATATCGCGCCTCCAATTACTTCATATTTGTATTGTTCAAATTTGAATTAAATAT
>CAJLXE010000064.1 GCA_905210525.1 uncultured Clostridia bacterium
TTACAAAAGCACCCCTTGCAAAAGTCCCCCTTGAGAGTATTAATTGAAAAGTTCTTCGGACACGGATACGATTTCATTGAGTCTTTGAGCGGGGGTTGTATCGGGGAGAGAGAGAATGAGTTTAGGTTTTCCTTTAAGGTCGAGATCCAGTTTGATTTTGTGTTTAGGATCTGCTTTACCGAACGATGCGGGATTAAAATCAGTGTCGCAGAATGTGAACTCATATTTTTCGTTTTTCTGTTTGACGGATGTGATTTTTGCTTTTCTGCAGATTGACCGCAGATATGCGATATTAGTGAGGTTGTAAACCTGCTTCGGCATATCGGAATACCTGTCTTCGATTTCCTCTTCGACCTTGTATTTGTCTTCTTTAGACGATATAAGCGATATTTTTTTATACATTTCGAGCCGTACTTCTTCTTCCGTGATATAATCGGCGGGAATATACGCCTCGTCCGAAACCGATATTGTAACCTCGATAGGATCGTCCGATGTTTTGCCCTGGAGCTTTGCAATTTCATCGGAAAGCATCTTGCAATAGAGATCATAGCCTATGTTCGTCATATGTCCGCTCTGTTCCGAGCCTATTACGTTGCCCGCACCTCTTATTTCAAGATCACGCATTGCAATCCTGAATCCCGATCCAAGCTCGGTAAAATCTTTTATTGCCTTAAGTCTTTTTGCGGCTATATCCGTAAGAACTTTGTCCTCTCTGTACATGAGATACGCATATGCTGTGCGGGTTGATCTGCCTATTCTGCCTCTTATCTGATAGAGCTGGGAAAGACCGAGCTTATCTGCGTCGTAAACAAACAAGGTGTTTGCGTTCGGAATATCAATGCCGCTTTCTATGATTGTAGAGCAAAGCAATACGTCATAATCGTGATTGAAATACCCCATCATAACTCTTTCAAGCTGCGACTCGGACATTTGCCCATGAGCAACGGCTATTCTCGCTTCCGGAACAAGGTTTGAAAGCTTTATTTTGAATTTGTCTATATTTGTTACATTGTTGTATAAAAAGAATACCTGACCGTCCCTGTCAAGCTCGCGCAATATGGCGTCCCTTACTATATCGTCGTTGTCTTCTATGACGTATGTTTGTATAGGAAATCTGTCGCGCGGAGGCGTGTCTATTATGCTTATATCGCGTATTCCAACAAGCGACATATGCAGAGTACGCGGAATAGGCGTTGCCGAAAGCGTAAGAACATCGACGTTCTTCTTTATATTCTTGATTTTTTCCTTGTGGTTTACGCCGAAGCGCTGTTCTTCGTCTACAATCAGCAGTCCGAGGTCCTTGAAGTGTACGTCGTTGCTGAGCAGACGGTGGGTTCCTATGAGTACGTCAACATCGCCGTTCTCGAGCGCTTTGAGAGTCTTTTTTTGCTCGGACGCGCTTCTGAAACGCGATACAACATCAACTTTTACGGGGAAGTGCGCAAATCTTTCCGAAAACGTCTGAAAGTGCTGCTGTGCGAGTATTGTTGTGGGCGCAAGAACCGCTACCTGCTTTGAATCCATTACAGCCTTGAATGCGGCACGTACCGCCACCTCTGTTTTGCCGAAACCGACATCTCCGCAAAGTAGTCTGTCCATTATTTTGTAATCTTCCATGTCGCGCTTTATTTCTTCAACCGCGCGCAGCTGATCTTCTGTTTCTTCATACATGAAGCTGTCTTCAAGCTCTTTTTGCCATACCGTATCGGGCGAATACTTGAAGCCCTTGTAAACCTCACGCCGCGCATAAAGCTCCACGAGATCATAAGCGAGCTTTTTGATTGACGCAGAAGCTTTTTCTTTTGCAGCACCCCATTCCTTGCCGCCAAGGCGGGACAATGCAGGTACAGCGCCGTCGGTGGAAACATACGGTTGAATAAAATCAAGCCTGTCAACGGGAACGTATATTTTGTCGGAACCGGCATATTCAAGAACAAGATAATCCTGCTTTTTACCGCTTATTTCGTTTGCCTGAATACCGAGAAATCTTGCTATTCCGTGCGTTTCGTGAACGACGTAGGAGCCGATTGTGAGATCGGTAAACGATTTTATGGGCTTTGAGGAACGCTTGGCGTGAGAGGTTTTCTTGGCGGCTCCGAATATGTCGCTGTCGCCTATGAGAACGGCGTCTTCACACACGCACCCTTCGGAAAGGTGATCCTTTACTATAAATAAGGGCAGTCTGCCGTTGGAATCCCTGTCGCGCGCTTTTGCTTCACTCAGATTGGATATTATTACGGGCGAAATGCCGTTGTCGGAAAAATGCTGTTTAAGCAGCAGCGCACGCTTCTCGTTGCCGGTAAACATGAATACGTTTACCGGGTTTTTACGCCATTCTATTATATCGGACATGAGCGCTTCAAAATTGCCGGAATATTGATTTACCGGCTTTGCTTCTATTTTCACAAGCTCTTGCGGAACAATATGCTTGTATGCAGACTGAAATTCCTTTACGCAAAGCCACGTGCGCGAATTTATGACGGAAATTACTTCATCAGTTTCGGGTATGAGCCGAATTTGTCCCGGAAGAACTTCTCCGTGTTCAAGCATATCGGCAAAGCGTTGGTGACAGCCTTTTACATAAAGCTCGTAATCCGCAAGCGCAAGCTCGGGTTCTATGAAAAGAATTTTGCAGTTTGCACAATAATCTGCTATTGTGAACCGTTTGTCCGAAATATATGGGGTATAGTTTTTATAAAACACGGAATGTGCACCGCTTGAAATACGTGAGGTTATGTTGCTTACTCTTGAACTGAGTTTTTCTTTTGCGGAGGTTGAAAGCCCTTTTGAACACGCTTCCATATCAGCAAGAATACCGCCGCACATTTTATCCGCGCAGTTTTCGGGCAGAATGTATTCGCTTGCGGGCATTATACGTACCTGCTTTATTTTTTCGAGGGAGCGCTGTGAAATAACGTCGAATGTCCTTATCGAATCTATTTCATTGTCAAACAGCTCTATTCTTACAGGCTCGTCAAGATAAGGAGGGAATATGTCTATTATACCGCCTCTTATGCTGAGCTGTCCCTTGCCGTCAACTATTGATACGTGTTCGTAACCTATTGATGCGGCAAATTCCGAAAAATTATTTGTTTCAAGCGTGTCGCCGACGTTAAGAACCGTTTCCTTTATATCCTTTATGTCGGAAAGCGGCGTCATGAGTCCTTCAAGAGACGTTACAATTACGGAATTCTGCTCGTGCATGACGGCATTTACCGCTTTGAGACGGTATGCACGCATATCGGCGCTTTCCGCTTCAAGGTCGTGAAATGTAAGCTGTCTTTTTGGAAACCACAAAACATTGCCTGTGAAGAATGTACCCAATTCGTCTGCAAGACGTCTTGCTTCGGAATCGCTTTTTGTAATTACAAGCAAGGGCGCGTCCGGAATTTTGTCCGATGAGCCGAGCAGGTAATATACGGCAGTTGCCGACGGAGTGCTGACCGCCGTATTTATACCGTTTAGCAGATTTTCTGTAAGATGTGACGGATTCATGATTTTGGTATTCCTTTCTGCGGTTTTGCGGCATAAAAACTTCCCGAGCGTTTTTTACGTCGGGGTTAAATCGTGTTACGATTATTTTTTTATTTTGTGATTGAATTTGTTCATGGCAAATTCCGTACCGCGTGTAATTATAAGCTTTATCGCTTCGGAAGCGTTGGTCATGCTTTCTTCCAGAAGGGGAAGCTCTGTACTTTTAAATTCTCCGAGCACGTAATCTATTGTGTTATGCTGTTCGGGCCTGCCTATGCCAATTCTTATGCGCTTGAAAGCGTCGCTTTCTATGTGGTATATTATGGATTTCATGCCGTTGTGCGAGCCTGCGCTTCCGTTTAATCTTATGCGCAAAGCACCTACATCTATGTCCATATCGTCGTAAATTACAATGAGATCCTCCACGGGGACGCGAAAATACGACATAAGCTGTTTTACGCTTATGCCGGATTCGTTCATATAGGTCTGCGGCAATGCAAGT
The DNA here is from genome assembly GCA_905210525.1 of uncultured Clostridia bacterium. Lineage (GTDB taxonomy): Bacteria > Bacillota > Clostridia > HGM11327 > HGM11327 > SIG351. The sequence goes on from CAJLXE010000064.1 coordinate 3,977, forward strand.
ATTACGTCTTCGCCGCATATTCTGCCTTTTCCGTACACAGCCTTACAGCCGGTTTTGACAAGCTCGATGCCGTTTTCGGCGGCAATTTTCGCTACTGTCAGAAAACCGGCGTTGTGACGTGTGTAACGGTATTTTTCCCCGGGGTTTCCCAATCCTGTTATTAAAAGCATTGCAAAACTCCGTTATTTTTTATTCAATACTTATTCAGCCTCGTTATAAGCCTTAAGTACTATTTCTTCAATCATTGCACGTGTTTCGCTGTTAAGCGGATGAGCAACGTCTACCATATCACCGTTGGGAGTGCTTCTTCTGGGCATTGCAACGAACATACCGTTTGAGCCTTCGATAACTTTAAGCTCTTTTACTACAAAGCAATCATCGATGGTTATTGAAGCAATTGCTCTTACTGCGCTCTGGCTGTCTATTTTTTTGATGCGAACGTCTGTGATTTTCATGTTTTTGACTACCTTTCGTTAAATTGTGTTTATTTATTCCGTCGTACGGATATGAATTGTTTTTGTCTGCTCGTCAACTCCGTCCAGAGTGAGCAGCGACACATAATCTGTTATTACCTTATGTTCGGGAACGGCAGAGGATATGAGTATGCCTGTCCCGACATGAACCGCTTCCATTTCCTCAAGCAGACGGCGCATACCTTTTATGGTGCCTCCGCTGCGCATGAAGTCATCGATTATTATTACGCGCTGATCTTTTTTGATGGAATGCTTTACTATTGACATACTTTCAAGCTTTTTACCGGATTCGGACGTATAGGATATTGTAATTATAGGTCCTTCGGTAAGCTTAGGTTGTTTTCTTGCGGTGACAAGCGGACATCCTAAAGCCTGAGCTGTCATGAGCGCTATCGGTATGCCCATGGTTTCCATTGTGAGAACGGCGTCCGGCTGAAGCGACATAAAACTGCCGGCGAGCATATAACCGAGCTTTTTTGCTATATCCGGCATGAGAAGAAGGTCTGCATAGTACAGGAATCCTCCTGTCATAAGGCGGTCTTCTTTTGAAAGCTCAATGCAAAGCCCATCAAGAAAGAGCTTGCTTTCCTCTTTGCTCACGGTAGGAATAAAGCGCACGCCTCCTCCCGCACCTACAACGGTATCTATCTCTCCTATATTATATTCTCTGAAAAGCGATTTTATGTGAACGATATCTTCGCTTACAGAAGATTTTGCAACCGAGAACAGTTCGGAGAACGATGAAAGAGAGAGCATTTTGCAGGGATTGTCTGTCAGCATTTTTATTATAATGCCTATCCGGTCGGTACGTTTGGTGTGAGAGTTCATTTTTTTAATCTTTCTTTCGGATTGCATTTGGAGTATTTTAATAAATTTTTTATCAAAAACTAACGATACAATTTTATTATACCACAATTAAATGCTCCGCATTTAACCGTTACGTATTTGTCTTACGACAAATACAAAGTTGTATTTATTATATCATACAAGGCAATGTTTTACAAGTGATTTTTTTATGATGTTTCCGTCAAAAATGCGAATTACCGCTTCACATTGCGTTCACACTCGTAAATTTGACATTTTGTTGAAGTTTTTAATAATGAAATCGGCACGGCAGGCTTCGGATATGATTGATTTGTGAGCAAAACTGAATTGTTTGAGGAAAATATATTGTACGCGCCAATAAATGTATTGCAAAAAAATTGAAAATGGATTATAATATTAATAATAATTATAACTCGGCTCATGCGTATGTGCGGAATCCGTGTTGCATTGTTACAATATTTTCAGAAACTTAAAAAAGGAGCTTGCAAATGAAACAAATAAAAAAATTGCTCATCTCATTGGTTGCGGCGTGTCTGCTGTTTTCCACAGCCGGGTGCATAGTTCATGTCAATACCGAAAAAAACAGAAATTGGACGGTTGCGCTCATAGACAAAAAGTATGAGGTTAAAAAGGGCGACTACCTTGATATGCTCAACTATTACATTGCGATTTATGCCGCATACGGTACGGATCTCAGAGATTCCAAAAATTCAAAAATGCTCGATGAAGTAAAACAAAACTGCATAACAGCGCTTGTCAATAATAAAATATGTGAAATAGAAATGGACAAAATCGATTTTCAGCTGAACGATGAAGATCGCAAGAGCGCAAGAAAGGATTTTGAAGAGTCTATACAAAAGCTTGCCGATCAGTATAAAGCGGACGCGGAAAAAAAAGCAAAGAACAACAACGCGACGCCTTCACCCGATTCAACGGCAGCTCCGGAGTCCACCGCAACGCCCGCTCCCGGCGATACCGACAAGAAAGAACGCGACTTCGTTCAGGAAGCAAGAGATTATTACAAAGAGCTTATCGAAAAGCGAGGCATGACGGAAGACGAATATATAGACGAAATGGCACAGGATTACAGGCTCAAGAGATTCAAAAAATTCATACTGTCCAACGAACTTGATATTACAGACGAAAAAATACTGCAATATTACAACGAACAGCTTGACGCTCAGAAGCTTAAACCCGATCTTGACGCAAAGGTTCTCATATATGAACCGAGCGGCGTAAGCTATAAGTATATAAAGGTTGCTCTGACAAAGTCAGAACAGGAAATATACGACAAATATATCGAAGAAAAAAAGGAAGACGAAGCAAAGGCTTATATCAAAGAAACTTCTTATAAGCGTGCGGCGGCTTACCTCGTAAGAATCAAAAACGGCGAGTCCTTTGAAGACGTTATGAAGGACGCAAACAAATATCTTGTGGAAAACTGCGGTGTAAGCGAAGACGATGTAAAAGACCCCGAGGAGGAGCTCAAACTCTACAAATCGGTAGGAAGCACGGGCTTTGCGGGAACACTTGATACGAAACTCCTCGCGGCGGCAAAAGATGACATAACCGGTGTACTTGATGCACAGAAGGGCGTTTACGTTATAGGTAAGTGCTACGGAAGATTTGAGTCGGTTACTCATGAGTATAAAGTGGGTAACGATATATATAAGGCTATAAAGGAAAAGCTTGAGGACGATGCCGTAAGCGAAAAATGGGAAAACAAACTCAAGAGCCTTAAAGAGGCACACGATATCAAGATTTATACAAACCGTATAAATAAAAGTTATTGATAATGTGTACTAATTGTTAACATTTTTATTAAGGTGTTGAAATAAATACGTTATTGTGGTATAATACACTAACGTGAGATAAGGTTATTTCAGAGGAAAAGAGGAGAGTAAGCATGAAGGAAGGAATTCATCCGGTATATACGAAGTGCGTTGTTAAATGCGCTTGCGGTAATACATTCGAGACGATGTCTACAAAGCCTGAAATGGGTATTGACATATGCTCAAAGTGCCATCCGTTCTTTACGGGTAAGCAGAAGCTCATAGATACGGGCGGTCGTGTAGATAAATTCAAGAAGCGTTACGGAATTAAGTAATATTTTTGAGGATAGAAGTTGGGCGCAGGTTGGGGTTGTTTTTACCTTAATCTGCGTTTTGTTTCAAACGGATATTTTTATGCGCGACATTTATTGACGGGCTGTTTTTATCGGTAAAATACGAAAAGACTTCGGAATATAAAATCATGTTTGAAATAAAATAATAAAAATAAGCGATTTTATATTGATGTTCCCGCTGTAAATGATTTAATCGGAAAGGAGACGCGCTTTGAACGGTATAATTTTGCCGTAAGGGGCGGCGATGATTGAAATGGCTAAGAAAAATATAGGCGGTCAGGCTGTCATAGAGGGCGTTATGCTCAGGGACGGTACAAACGGCAACGTTGCCGTCGCCAACAGACTTCAGGACGGAAGCATATATGTAACAAAAAGAAGTGCCTCATCCTTTACGCAAAGAAATAAATTCTTTTCAATGCCTATCATAAGGGGCGTGGTATCGTTTGTCGAATCACTTGTTGTAGGCACAAAAACAATGATGGATTCGGCAGAACTT
>CAJLXE010000065.1 GCA_905210525.1 uncultured Clostridia bacterium
AACGGTTTTAATGCTATAATGTATCTTCTGATATTGCAGTTTGCGTATATTTTTGCAACACGGCTTGTGTCAAGCGTGAGCAACATGATAAACAGAATAGCAAGCGAACTTGTTACGAACCACATAAAGCTTAAGATATGTACAAAAGCAAAGGACGTTGACCTTAAAAGCTTTGATATGCCTGAATTTTATGAAAGACTCGAAAATGCCAACAGGGAAGCGGGCGGCAGACCCTTGCAGATACTCAGTTCAACTTTATCCATGATGAGCACTGTTATCAGCATGGTAAGCTTCATAGTACTTTTGTGGGCAGTTGCGCCGATAGCGCCGTTCATAATAGCCGTAACGGCAATACCTTCGGCAGTTGTTAATTTCAAATACAGGCGAAAAAACGTAATGTATATGCGTTGGCATTCCAAGGAACGCAGGCAGATGACATATTATTCGGATGTTCTTGTAAACAAGGACATGGTAAAGGAAGTAAGACTTTTCGGACTTACCGAAACATTTCTTGACAAATACAAAAAGGTGTTTGAAAAATATTTCGGGGGCATGAAGAAGCTTATTTACAAGGAAAATGCATTGAATATGTGTGTTACGGTGTTTAATGTCGCGGTGAACTGCGGAATGTTTGTATGGATAGCATATATGGTTATGCAGGGAGATATGACTGTCGGTGATTACTCACTTTATACGGGCGCACTTAATACAATTTCAAGCGGAATAGTTTCGCTTATAAGCACTACGGCTTCCATATATGAGGGTACGCTTTTTATAGACAATATGATTCTCTTTATGAACGAAAAGAAAACGATCACGCCGTTACTTGCGGAACCCGCGCATATAAAGAAGCATACCGAGCATGAGATTCGTCTTGAAAACGTGAGCTTCCGTTATCCGGGAATGACGCACGATGTTCTTCATGATATAAATCTTACAATCAGATCGGGAGAATCGATAGTGCTTGTGGGACTTAACGGAGCAGGAAAGACAACGCTTATAAAGCTTCTGACAAGGCTTTACGACCCGACGGGAGGCGTGATATTGCTTGACGGAAGAGACATACGTGAATATGACGTAAGAGAATTGTATTCACTGTTCGGGATAATATTTCAGGATTTCGGAAAATATGCAGTAAGTGTTGAAGAAAATATAGCTTTCGGGGATGTTTCTAAGCCGATAGACGAGGCGAATATAAAAAGAGCTGCGCACAGCAGCAATGCGGATGTGTTTGTAGAAAAGCTTGATAAGCAATACGATACACCGCTTATGCGTTATTTTGAAACGGAAGGCAAAGAGCTCTCCGTAGGCCAGTGGCAGAAGATTGCCGTTGCAAGAGCATTTTACGGTGATTCAGATATACTTATTCTTGATGAGCCTACGGCGTCGCTTGACGCTATGGCGGAGCAGGAGATATTCAATCAGTTTGAAGAGCTTCGCAAGGGCAAGCTTACAGTGTTTGTGTCTCACAGACTTTCGAGCGCCGTGAACGCATCACAGATAGTGGTTATATCAAACGGAACGATAATCGAAAAGGGAAATCACAATGAGCTTATAAAACGCGGAGGAGTTTATCATGATTTGTTTTATACTCAGGCGGAACGGTATATTGCAACGGTTCAAAAGGACGAAGAAGAACAGCCGGGTGAACAGCATGAGCCGCCCATGCCGCCCCGTAAAGGTGATTTTGAGTATAAAGACGGCAGACCTCAGATGCCGCCGCATCATGAACAGCATTGAGATTTAATGTGTTTCTCAATAAAAGTATGATAAAAGCGCTTCCGCTCCGAAAATACGGAGATGAAGCGCTTTGCTTTTTATTGTGTGCAGTGCCGCATGAGGAGGATTATCTGCCTATAAGTTTGAGTTCTGTCCAACCCTTGTGACCGTCTTCCCAAGGAACGAAGTGTTCGTTCATAAGCGGCGTCCAGTCTTGCCTTATAGGAGTGTAAGGCTTGCCCTCTATATCCTGCCACGTTATGGATTCAACCGGTGATTCGCCGTATATTATTCCTATGTTTCCGAATAAAAATATGGAAAAGAATTTATCGCAGTTGTATTGGTTATTGCGCTGAAGCTGCTGATGATAGTATATATAGCTTGCAACCTTATTCATATATATTTTATTTATGCGGAACTGAGGCGTTTTGTTTGGAACCTTGCGTATCCATTCTTCATCTGTTTTGGGGGTGAAAAAGTGAAACGCTTCTATCATTTCTGCCCACATATCGCCGTTGGGGAACGGCTTCATTTTACCTTTTGCAACATCGTCTATTGAAAGCGCTTCGTTGATGCTTTCAAAATATACAAATATCATATCTTCGTACACGGCTGCGGAAGACGTGATTATATCTTTGTGACTGAGCAATTCAACATCGGGGTTATCTGAATAACCGCAATACATATGTTTGTATATCATAAATATCTCCGTTTGCATTTTTTATCCAATCAGAATTATACACCTAAAATGCCCGCATGTCAACATAATATGGTGTAATACGCACTTTAATAAATGCTGAATTTTTTGATTATGTAACGGGTTCTATTGAGCAGAACATTACCGTGTTTATCGGAAGATGCGTCGTAACAGTGCAAATGCCGTCGATTACGTCTGCGATATATTCTGTCGGGTGCAGCTCGGTACATTTGGAATATCTCCCGAGCTGTGAATTGAGTATTGCTTTTGCCTCGGGATCAATAATATTACTTTCGTTTGTACTGTCGGGCGACCAGTTGAAATGTTCGGAAGATATATTGTATTTTTTCATATCATCGAGCCATTCGTCGAAAAAATTACAATCATTATCAACGGGAGTAAGCGTAATTTTTGCTTTTTTTACATTATCGGGGAGCTTGACGGAAAATACGGTATCGCCGGAATAAAAGACTTTATTGCCGGAATCCTCCGCATACAGATCGGGAATAAAGTTATATGCCATAATATTTATTCCACCGGTTTCTTTGTCGTATCCGGCAAAGGCTTTGTTTTCGCCGAGAATGTAATCCTCGTTACCCAACACTGTATTTACGCCGAGCTGTGCTGAACCTACCATTTTGAAAAACAGATTTGCGGTATGCAGACTTACCGTAGGCAGTCCGCCGAACGATATATATGACCATGCCGAAAAGTAATCTATGTCGTTTTCTATCATTATATCATACGTACGTGCGTCATATGCTGCCTGATAGGTTTGTCCTACGATTCTGCTTGTCAGATCGGCGGCATTTTTACCGTTTTCTCCATACAATATACGTCCTTCATCAACACCTATGGGAATATTCAGGCCAAGGCCGTTAAGGATATTTCTTATATTTCTTACTGTATCTGCAAGTCCGTTTTCATTTATGTCATTCGGGGTCTTGTCGTAATATGAAATAGCCGTATATGTAATTCGCGTACCTGTTTCGCCCGTTGCGTAATTTGTTCCGTTGGCACAGTGAGCAAGGAATATTGCTTCATCCCATTTGCCCTCGGAGCATGACATTGAGTGTGCGCCTATTTCTATATTATTTCCGAGAACATCGGTGAGCGCCGCGACCGTATAATCGTACAGCTTGCAGAATTCCACGGCTGTTTGTTCCGGAGTGCCTGCGTCAAACCATGACGGATTTTCATATTCCGTATAAACGCCCCATGTCCAGCTTGAAACTTCCTCAAGCCCGAACTCATTTACAAGTGCTTCCGCAATGGCGTGTATGTAATTGTAATATACGTTCCAGTCATCGGGCGGCAACACGTTTACTCCGAAATCTCCGTATTTGTAAGCAGAACTGTACTTAATGGGAACGTTTCCCGTCTTGATAAAAGGCTTTATGCCTTGGCGGAGAGTTTTTTTGCAGGCGTTAATAAGATTGTCGAAGCGATAATCGTCCGGAACAGTGCGGTCATACGGATCGACAAACAGATCTCTCCAATCGCAGCCGCCCGTTGCCTGCATAAATTGAATATTTTCCACGAACGGAGTATCTTCAAACCATACGTCTAAAGACCATACATTCATGTTTTTGATTTTGTTGTTTATGATTTTACCGGTTTCGTCGGAATAATCTATGTAATGAGTCACACGTTTATATTCCGCGATTCTGTCTGCAAGCCCCGGTGTGGGCGATATGCTTGGGGCAGGCGCATTGCTCGGTTCCGATGACGGCGAAGGTAATGCGGAGCAGGCACAAGCCGTTGTCAAAAATATACTGCTGAGAATCAATGATAGTTTTTTCATAATGATCTCCTTTGGTTTTATTTTTTTATGCGGGATTTTTCTATTTGAATTGTCGAATCCGAATGCTGTCGGAAGTTAATGCGGATTCGATCTGATTGGTGAGTAATTGGGAATTATTATTAAGAACGACTTCAGACAACAGTCTGTGTTGCAATCGAAAAGCAGATCTGCAACACAAAACTGTCGGTGAAAATATTTACGTAAGAATGTCTTGAAAGACAATAAAACACTGATTTGTGTCAAGATAAGATTTTTTGTTATATTTTTGAATACGGCATTACTTTTTATTCCATTTGAGATAATCTTCTATCGTTACGGCATCAAGCTCATTGTCTTGCTTGCCTTCCATAATGACAGGCATTATCATGGGGCGACGTTGTGTTTTGGTGTAAATGTAACTCTTTATTTTGTCGCGCATTGTATTTTTCATTTGCATTACATCGGCTTTCTTTTTATCGGAGGATGTTTCTATTACATTAAGAACGATGTCTTTTATTTTTTGAATCAGCTCTTCCGATTCCTTGACATATACGAAGCCTCTTGATATTACTTCCGGACCCGCAATGACGTGTTTGTTATCGTCAACCGTAATTATGGTAATAATGAGTCCGTCTTCCGAGAGCACTTGTCTGTCCTTAAGAACCACGCTTCCGACATCGCCTATGCCGAGACCGTCAACGAGAGTCATTCCCGCATGAACATCGTCGCCGAGCGTAATGCTGTTTGAATCGATGAGGATGGTTTTGCCTATTGACGGCAGGACTATGTGATTCGGATCCATGCCGAGTTCTTCAACCATTCTTGCGTTGAGTACAAGATGTCTTTGCTCTCCGTGCACCGGAACAAAGAATTTGGGCTTTACGAGCGAATACATGAGCTTTAGTTCCTCACGGCAGGCATGACCCGAGACGTGTATGTCTTCAAGACCGCTGTAAATAACCGTGGCGCCTTTTTCAAAAAGCTTGTTTATTACGCCCGAGACCATTTTTTCGTTGCCGGGTACGGGTGTTGCGGAAATTACAACAGTATCGCCCGGGATTATGTTGAAGTTTTTATAATCCGATGTAGCCATTCGCGAGAGTGCGGACATAGGTTCACCCTGACTGCCTGTTGTGATGATCGTTACTTCATTCGGCGGCTGCTTGTTTACTCTGTCTATTTCAATAAGACAGTCGTCGGGGCAATGCAGATAACCGAGTTCGCGGGCAACCTTTGCGACATTCATCATACTGAAACCCATAATGCATACCTTACGTTTGTTTTTTACGGAGGCATCGATTATTTGTTGTATTCTGTGTATGTTGGAAGCGAATGTTGTGACGATTATTCGTCCGTCGGCGTGTGAAAATATATTTTCAAACTTTTTGCCGACTGTTTTTTCCGACATTGTGTAGCCTTCTCTTTCAACATTTGTGCTTTCCATGAATAACGCGAGAACGCCCGATGTACCGAGTGCAGCAAACTGAGCAAGGTCGATTATTTCATCGTCAACAGGGGTAAAGTCTACCTTGAAGTCTCCTGTGAACACTATTACGCCTATCGGAGTATGAACCGCAAACGCAACGCTGTCTGCAACGCTATGATTTACCTTTATGGCTCTGACTTTGAAACAGCCGAATTCAAGTACGTCGCCGGCTTTGAACCGTATCAGGTTTGCATTTGTTATGTCTTCGTACTGGGATATTTTGTTGCTTACAAGCCCGAGGGTCAAGCCTGTCCCGTATACGGGAACCTCCGGGAATTTCTTGAGAAAATAAGGTATAGCGCCTATGTGATCGTCATGACCGTGCGTTATAAGCAGGCACTTTATCTTGTCTCTGTTTTCCTCCAGATATGTGAAGTCGGGTATAACGGCGTCTATACCGAGCATATAGTCTTCCGGAAACGACATTCCGCAGTCTATTATTATAATTTCGTTGTTGTATTCGATAGCCGTCATGTTTTTGCCTATTTCACCGACGCCGCCCAGAGGAATTACTTTTATTTGTTTCTTTTTTCTTGCCAATTAGATTTGTCCTTTCTTACAAGTATTTTATATGTAATGTAATTGAATTTCATAATATTTTCCGCAAGATGAACGGAACAATGCTTTAATAAATATTATACCACTTTTTTTAATATTTAACAATATCAAATTGCACGGCATTTATGTTTTAAGCATATTTAATTACAAAAAAATCAGACGCCAATCAAGCACAACGTTGAGGACGGCTGATCTGATGTATATATTTTTATAAATTGATTTTTTGTCTTTGAAGTAGTATATTTTGTCATGCTGCCTATTTTGCGGAGCACTCTGCAAGGATTGCCCACTGCAACCGTATTGGCGGGAATATCTTTTGTGACAACGCTTCCAGCGCCTATAACGCAGTTGTCGCCTATGAATATATTGTCGTCGTCAACGAGCGTAAGGTTGAAGTTTGCATATACGTTGTTTCCCATAAAAACGTGTTTCCCGCCCCGGTTTGCATGAAATGGGGGCTCTGAGTAACAGCCCGTACCGATTTTACCGAACATCTGTTTCAGGAGAGCTTGCCTTTTTTCGGGCTCGCTCGGACGCGTCATGTTGTAATCGTAAAGCATTTCAAGACATTGTGCCTGCAAATGCGCTATTTCTTCATTCCAAGGGTTGAACAGCTCGCCGTTCAGCATTCTTTGCATTTCTTTGTTTTTTGATTTCGTTTGTGTTATATACTTTAAGTTATATTATGTGTTCCTTGAGTATTTTTTCGGCGAGCTCATATTTTTCGTTTATTTGTTCGCGTGTAACTGTGGTCAATGCGCTGAACGGAGCATCCTTGGCGTCATCGAGCAGATCATATGCTTTTTTTATATTGTCTTCTGCCATGTATATTTCCGCAAGAAAGTAGCACGAATCAACCATGTTGTATTTTATATTCACGGCTTGGGTGAAATATTTTTTTGCATTTTCGGTATCACCCATAAGATAATATGTTTGTCCGAGATTATCGCAAAGAGAGGCGTCTTTATCGTCGTATTCGTAGCCTTCGAGATTGATTTTCAGTGCTTCCTCAAGCTTTCCGGCGCGCATAAGCAGATAGCCGTACAGCATATATATTGTGCTTGATTTATGCTCCTCATAAAGCGCACGCGCGTCTTCGAGAATGCTGTCATCCTGCTGTCCGAGCTTATATCGGCAGGTGATTATGCTTGCCTTTATTGTGGGCATAAAGCCGGAATTTTCCGGAGTGTTCTGCACTGCACGTGTATATACCTCAAGGCATTTTTGATAATTTTTCTGTTGCATGAGCAATGCTCCGTATGCGGTGAGATAAGCGGGTTTTGTGAGCCCGTGTTCATATGCCCACGAAAGATTCTTTTCGGCGGCGGCTTTGTTTCCTTTTGCCATTTCGCAGTATCCGCGCAGTCCCTTATAGTTGGTTCTGAATCCCATTTGGTTGATTTCCTTCCGTTATCTGAAATATTTTATGTATCTTTTTTGATTTTTCCGAGTTTATCCGTAAGACGTCCGATTCTTATGTTTATTTCGGCAGTCATGTCTTTGTTTTGCGTTTTATATATGAGCAGTTTTGCTTTATTTGCACAGTGCAGAGCTTTTTCGGCATCATTTGCGATGTGTTCGTAATATTTTGCAAGCTCAATCAGCGGAAATAC
>CAJLXE010000066.1 GCA_905210525.1 uncultured Clostridia bacterium
GATACTGATAGGTGTGGCGGTTGCGTTAGTTGCGGCTGCTGTTACCTGTGTACTCTATTTTGCGGGTAAACTCGATGGCATGGTTGAGAAGCCGGATTCGAGCATATTTATAAATCCGAGTGCAACGTTACCTCCGTTTTCTACGGAAACGCCGCGTTCTGATGCAAAAGCGGAATACGTAAGCGGAAAACCGTTTGAAGGATATATATTCCAGAGTGATGAGGAAAGCATACATCAACCGGAAAATCCATCCGAGTTGTTCAAGCTTGTTAAATCCAAAACAGAAGGTAACTTCTGCATTGTGCATATAAGCGTTATGATGAACGATGAGCTTTTTGATGATTATGATTTCGGCGAACCCGTCAGACTGTATATTCCTTTGACATCCGGATTTGACGGAAATACGTGCAATATTTACAAGATTTCAGACGGAAAACTTGAATTATTGCAAAAGTCATTTGACGGAACGTTTGTTATAGTTGAAACCGAACGTTCGTACAAATTTGCAATTACGGAAAATCCTATTGAAGACAAACCTGCGGAGACGCCTATGCCTACACCGGAGACGCCTACACCCACACCGGAAGTGCCAACACCAACACCGGAGATGCCTACGCCCACGCCGGTAAAGCCTACGCCCACGCCGGTAAAGCCTACGCCTACGCCGACAAAACCGACAACTACACCTGAACCTGCACCGACAGTACCGCCTGATGTAAGTGATACAATAACTGTTGCGCTGTTCGGGCTTGATTCGCGGAATCCGGATCCGAAAGATTTTTCTGGACGTTCAGATACAATAATGATACTTTCCATAAATACAAAAACGAACGAAATGAAGCTTACGTCTATAATGAGAGATCTTTACGTTCCGATTTATAACGGAAAAAATGAATTGAATGGCAATCAAAAAATCAACGCAGCATTTATGGCAGGCGGTGTCGACGGAGCGGTAAATACAATACAAAACTATTTTGGCATAAAAATAGATCATTACGCTGTAATAAAGTTTGGCGGTATGAAATCTGTAATTGATATACTCGGAGGAGTGGATATAAAACTCAGCCAGAAAGAAGCAGAGATTGTTTTGGGCAAGGATACGCCTGCCGGAACGTATCATCTGGCAGGATCGCAGGCTTTGAATTATATGTCGATAAGAGTTATTGATAATGACAGGTACAGAACACTCAGACAGGGAAATGTTCTCCAGTCTTTGATGGATAAATTCAAATCTGCCGGCTGGACTCAGCTTTTACAGTTACTTAATGAATGTTCCGATTATGTAAAAACAGATATGGAATCGGAAAGGTTGATAAGTGTTGCTTTGGCTGTATATAATGCACGCGAAAAAGGATTAAGTCGTGACTCATATCCATATGGGTATACTTCCGACTTTTGGAAAACAAAAAATGTGAAGATAGGGTCAGAGTGGCAGAATGTAGTTTATGAGTGCAATAAAGAATGGCAATTGAACTGGTTCCATAAACGTATTTACGGATATCAAAAGTAAAATTTTAAGGCGCGGATGACACGGATCGGCGCCTTTTGATTGTCAAAAATCTTATGTATTGAAGGAGTTTTTGCTTTTTGAACAGATTTATTTTAACTACAAAGGAACGAAGAGAAAAGATGCTTCGTGAATTGGATATAACTGCGACAGGCGAATTGTTTTGCGGTATTTCGGAAGACGTGCGCATTAAAGCGCCGTTTACATTGCCGGAAGCGCTTGGCGAATATGATTTGAAAAAGGTTATGCAAAATCTTGCAGGCAGAAATATATCGGCAAGTGATGCGGTGTGTTTTTTGGGCGCGGGCGTGTATGACCATTTTGTACCGTCAATAGTAAACAAGCTTACGGAGTATGTCGCATTTTGTATAAACGGACACCGCATAAATGAGTGCGAAGGTATATTGCAGGCCGTTTATGAGCTTCAGATATATATGCAAAGGCTTACAGGCATGAAATATATTGCTATGTTTAGCGGGATCTCGGCTGCGCTGGAAGAAACAATAAGGATATCATGCGATGTTTGCAGCAAAAAAAGCATTGTTGTTTCGCGCTCCGTGAATCCGGAATACAGAAGACTGCTAAAAACGTGCTGCACTGCATTTGATATAACCCTTAGAGAAATTGGGGGCGATGACGGAACAACGTCTTTGGAAGAACTTTCAAAAGCGCTTGAGGAGAATTGTGCATGCGTGATAGTCCAGTCTCCGAATTATTTCGGCAACATAGAAGATATGGACAAGCTTGCAGATGCGGTACATTCGGCTGATGCACTGTTTGCGGCTGTAACGGATCCCATATCGCTTGCATTGCTCAAAACTCCGGGTGAATATAATGCGGATATAACGATAGGAAACGGGCAGCCGTTGGGAGGGGCACTTTTGTACGGTGCACATTATTTTGCATACATGGGCGTCAATGATAGGCTCAAAGAATACATTGGTGAAGGCATAGTAACGCAATCGAAAGGTTCATTTGATGCGGATGGACAGTATGCCACGCACTTGCTCGGTATGTGGTCGGCAGCTGTGTATTTGTCCGTAATGGGAAGCGAGGGCATTAAAGATGTTGCGCGTACGTGCTATTCCAATGCGTGCTATACATATGAAAAGCTTACGGCATCTTCTGCATTCAAACCGGCTTTCAATAAGCCGTTTTTCAGGGAATTTGCGGTAAAAGCAACAAAAAAGAATGTTAACGATATCAACAACAGAATGCTTGATTACGGCATGATAGGCGGCGTGGCGCTTAAGAATTTTTATCCGGAACTCGGAAATGTGTGGCTTGTTGCCGTAACTGAAAAACGATCTGCCGATGAAGTGGAATTATTTGTAAAGGAGGCGTCGCGTTCTATATGAAAAAGCTTATATTTGAAAAAGAAGTCGAAAAAAGACCTGCATACACTTTGCCAAAGACTGCCATTGACAGCTATGATACTGCTCCCATTGAAAAATATTTGCGTAAATCTGATGTGGAGCTCCCGTACCTTAATGAATACGACGTGGCAAGTCATTATAAGGATTTGCTTGAATGTAAAACAGAACAAATTCATAATGATAATGAGCGCAGTGAGAATTTTTTATATCCCGTGTTTGATGATATGTGCCGTCTTGACGGATTTACGGGAGTTCATCCGTACCAGTTGCCGGATGCTTCGCAGGGAGCTGCCGAGCTTATTTTTACATTGGAGCATATGGTAAGCGATATGTTCGGAATGGCGGCAGTGACGTTTCAGCCGAGAGCGACAACGGGAGGTATATTTACGGCTTTAAGCATAATAAAAGCGTACGGCAAAAAATATTTTCCTCAAAAAAATTCTGTACTTGTATCGCGTGATGCTGACGAGGTCACTCTTTCTTATATAAAAAGCTTAGGATATGACGCGAAAATCATTGATTTTGCGGAATCTTCCGTAAAAAAATATACAGATGATTCGGTTATGGGAGCAATAATAAAAAATCCTGACGGCAACGGAAACTTTATATCGGATATAGCTGGGATAAATGCGTTTTTGCATGAAAAAGACTGTATTGTATGCTGTGACGCAAATAATTTTGCATCGCTTGTGGGTATTGCGCGTCCTGGAGACATGGGCTTTGACATTATGTATTTTGATATTGACAATATGTTTGACGTTTCTGACATTAAGGGTGAAACCGATTGTGCTGCCCTTGGTGTTACGGAAAAATTCTTACCTTATATGCCTGTTCCGGAAATTGACATAGATGAAGAAGAACAGTATTGTCTTAATTATAACAAGCCTGATTCGATAGGGAAAGTCAATGATTATTACGGTGATTTCCAGGCGTTGATAAAAGTGCTTTCTTATATTTTGTCACTGGGATATGACGGACTGACTGAGATTTCGCATATCAATGCTTTGAAGAAAAAATACAGCAGTAAGGTATGAAATTTGCCTGAGTATGTAAATTTTGCGTTAAAAGGCGATTTTCTATTGACAATTGACTTTTTATGTAATATAATATGAAAGGCGAACGAAATTGATTTGCACAGAAAAAAAGTTTAGATATATTTGAACGCTGAATGTATTTTTTGATAAAAGATTCATGTATGGAACGTATTTGTATAATGCAATTACGAACGATTCATGATATTTAAATATATTTTTTATTCTGAAAGGCGGTTTTCGCAATGGAAAAAGTTAAGTTGATGTACGAGGGTAAAGCTAAAAAGGTTTATTCCACAGAAAATGATAATTATTACATCGTTTCCTATAAGGATGATGCAACGGCTTTTAACGGACTTAAAAAGGGAACTATAACAGGCAAGGGCGTTATTAACAACAAGATGTCAAACTTTCTTATGCAAATGCTTGAAAAGAACGGTATTCCGACTCATTTTGTTGAAGAAATAAACGACAGAGATACCGTTGTAAAAAAAGTTTCCATAGTACCTCTTGAAGTTATAATAAGAAATATTTCCGCAGGTTCTTTTTCAAAGAAATACGGTGTGGAAGAAGGCATAGTGTTTGACGAGCCTACGATTGAATTCTCATATAAAAATGATGAACTTGGAGATCCGCTTCTTAATTCATACCATGCGTTGGCACTTAAGCTTGCAACAAAGGAAGAAATCGAAACAATAAAGCAGATGGCATTCAAAATTGACAAGCTTCTTATAGAATACTTCAAAAAACTCAATATAGATCTTGTTGACTTCAAGCTTGAATTCGGACGCCTTGCAGATGGTACGATTGTTCTTGCGGATGAAATTTCTCCGGATACTTGCCGTCTTTGGGACAGCACAACTCATGAAAAGCTTGACAAGGACAGATTCAGACGCGATATGGGCGGCGTTGAAGATGCTTACAACGAAGTAATGCGCCGTTTGATGGGCGAATAATACATATAACGTGCCGGCGTGGAAATGTTTTTTTCACGCCGCGCTTTGTTCGGACAATGGTGTTAAAATATGTCCGACATCCGAGGATTTTTTTATGGAATGTTTATCGGAAATTCATGAAGAATGCGGTGTTTTCGGCGTTTATTCCAAAGAAACAACGAGCGTTGCTTCTACTGTATATTACGGTCTTTTTGCGCTTCAGCACAGAGGACAGGAAAGCTGCGGAATAGCTGTGTCAAATGACGGCTTCTTCAATTCTTATAAGGATACGGGGCTTGTAAACGAGGTGTTTACTGCGGATAATATAGCAAGGCTCGGCGACGGAAATATTGCAATAGGTCATGTGAGATACAGCACTACCGGAGGAAACGACAGAACGAACGCCCAGCCTGTGGTGGTTGATCATATAAAAGGCAGACTTGCTATTGCACATAACGGAAATCTTGTCAATACGGCAAGCTTGAGACGCGATCTTGAAATGAACGGCGCTATTTTCCATATGACAAGCGATACAGAGGTAATATCGTACCTTATCATAAAGGAAAGAATACATTCGGATACAATAGAAGAAGCAATAAACCGTGTTATGAAGAAAATACACGGAGCTTATTCGCTTGTTATAATGACGCAGAATAAACTCATAGCGGTAAGAGACATGAACGGCTTCAGACCGCTTTGCTACGGCAAAACAGATGACGGAAGATATATAGTCGCTTCCGAAAGCTGCGCTATAGACGCGGTAGGCGCTCATTTTATAAGAGATATTATGCCGGGCGAAATATTGGTAATAGATAATGATGGCGAAAGATCCATAACCGAAAACTGCAATAAGGCAAAACCGTCAATGTGCGTTTTTGAATACGTTTATTTTGCAAGACCGGATTCTGTAATAGACGGATTTTCGGTACATCAGGCGCGTGTACAGGCCGGCAGAACGCTTGCGAAAGAACATCCGGCTCAGGCTGACGTTGTTGTGGGGGTACCTGATTCGGGGCTTGACGCTGCACTCGGATATTCGGAGGAATCGGGAATACCTTACGGCATAGGGCTTATCAAGAATAAATATATTGCAAGAACGTTTATAGCTCCCGGACAGTCGGCAAGAGAAGATAAAGTGAAAATAAAGCTCAATCCGATATCGTCTGTTGTGAGGGACAAGAGAATAATTCTTGTTGATGATTCTATTGTGCGCGGAACTACGAGCCGCAGGATAGTAGAGCTTCTCAGAGAAGCGGGAGCTAAGGAAATACACATGAGAATATCGGCACCGCCGTTTATCAATCCGTGTTATTACGGCACGGACATAGATTCAAAGGAAAACCTTATTGCCTGCAAGCATACGGTGGACGAAATTGCCGAAATGATAGGTGCGGACAGCTTGGGTTATCTGTCTGTAAACGGAGTAAAATGTCTTACGGGATGTGAAAAAAGGCACAGATACTGTGCAGCGTGCTTCGGAGGAGAATATCCTACGGAAATACCGGAAAGCAGTGCGCTTAAAAATCAATTTGAACATAAAAAGAAATAAATGAAGGAATTGGAGTTTTATGCAGGAATATTATGAAAATCCTCTTTGCACACGTTATGCGGGAGAAACAATGAAAAAAATCTTTTCTGCCGACAAGAAATTTTCCACATGGCGTAAGCTTTGGATAGCACTTGCGGAAAGCGAAAAAGAACTCGGGCTTGATATTACCGACGCGCAAATAGCTCAAATGAAAGAGCATATATACGATATAGACTATGATAAAGCGAAGAAGTATGAAAGCGAACTCAGACATGACGTTATGGCGCACGTTCATACGTATGCCGACGCTTGTCCGGAAGCAAGACCTATAATTCATTTGGGTGCTACGTCGTGCTATGTCGGTGACAATACGGACATTATCGTTATGAGAGACGCGCTTATCGAGGTTAAAAAGATGCTTGTTAGCACGATTGCGGCGCTGGGGGATTTTGCCGCAAAACATAAGGATGTACCTACTCTTGCATATACGCATTTTCAGGCAGCTCAGCCGACAACCGTAGGCAAGCGAGCAACTCTTTGGGCACAGGATCTCATACTCGATCTTGAACATATTGATTTTACTATAAACTCGTTAAAACTGCTCGGCTGTAAGGGTACGACAGGTACTTGTGCAAGCTTTGTGGCGCTTTTTGACGGCGATACACAAAAGGTTAAGCTTCTCGAAAAGAAAATAGCGCAGAAAATGGGCTTTAAGGAATGTATGGCTGTTTCGGGACAGACATATACAAGAAAAATGGATTATTTCGTTTTGTCGGCTTTATCGGGTATTGCTCAGAGTGCTTGCAAGTTTGCGGGTGACATAAGACTTCTTTCACACATGAAAGAGTTTGATGAGCCGTTTGAATCAAAACAGATCGGCTCTTCTGCAATGGCGTATAAACGTAATCCGATGAGAAGCGAAAGAATAGCGTCTTTGGCCCGTTACGTTATGACGGACGCATTGAATCCGGCAATAACGGCATCTACTCAGTGGCTCGAAAGAACGCTGGATGATTCGGCAAACAAGAGAATAAGCATACCGGAAGCGTTTCTTGCAATAGACGGAATAATGTCATTGTATATAAACGTAATATCAAACGGAACCGTATATCCGAAAGTAATGGAAAAGCATCTTAATGAAGAACTTCCTTTTATGGCTACGGAAAATATTCTTATGTACTGCACAAAGAAAGGCGGAGACAGACAGGCTCTTCACGAGGCTATACGTCAGCTTTCCGTGCAGGTTACAAAAAATATAAAGCTTTACGGTGAAAATAATAATCTTCTTGAGCTTATATTGAATGACGAACGCTTCGGTATAACAAAAGAAGAGCTTGATTCTATTCTTCACGTGAGAAACTTTATAGGCATGGCACCGGAGCAAACGGAAGAATTTATTAACAACGAAATTAAACCTGTTCTTGAAGCTAACAGCGATATGATAGGTTTTGAAGCAAAAATTAATGTTTAAAGAGGAA
>CAJLXE010000067.1 GCA_905210525.1 uncultured Clostridia bacterium
TCCCGAGCCGATAAACAAGGCTCTTGCGCTGTTCGATTCGCTTTTGGATGAAATGGCGGCACTTCTTGAATAAAAACAGTAACATCCGGTTGAAAATGATATTTGAAACCGTAAAAATAAAGAAAGGAATGATTGCCATGAAAAACTTGAAAAAAGTAATTACAGTCACAATCATAATTGCATTAATGTTCACTCTTTCGGCATGCTCAAGTTACAGCAGCATAGAAAGCAGAATGAATAAAGCAGGATTTACTTCTGCCGACAGCGACAGTACAGAAACAAAAACCGTTGCCGCAGCAATAAATTCTATGGAAATTGAATGTACAGTTCATACCTTTTCCAAAAAATACAAAGGTACGCTCAGTGACATTCCGAGTTTTGCGGTAGTACTTGAGTTTTCAAGCAACGAAGAAATGCAAAAGGCTCTTGAAGAAAAAATAAACAACAACACTACGCTTCAAGGCTTCCTTGAAGGCATGGAAAAAAGCAGTTACGTTAACGGCAACTGCATACTTATCCCGATCTGCATACCGACTCTCTCCACTTCGGATTCAACCATACGCAATGACATAGTGACTGCCTTCAAAGGATAATCCTCAGGATTTATAAACACACAAAAATGAAATGTCCCCCAAAAGTATCCGACTTTTGGGGGACATCAATATTTACGCTTATATCAGAAAAACTCAATCTGTGCCGATTCGGGCAATCCCACAAGCACACCGTTATTTCTCAATACCTCGATTATGCTCTTTGTAGCGCCTCCGCGTTTTTTTAGATCGTCAACAGAACTGTATTCTTCATCCTGACGTCCTTTATATATTGCTTCCGCCGCCGACGCCGGAAGTCCCGGAAGTCCGCTGAGAGGTATTCTCAAGCCGCCGTCTTCAACGGTATAGTGCGTTCCGCTTGATTTTTTAAGGTCAACAGGATAAAATGTATATCCTCTGCAATACATTTCATATGCCGTTTCAAGATGCGCCTGCATATTCTGATCTTTGGGCGCCGCCTCCTTACCAAGTTCCTTTACCTCAATAAAACGCTTTTTAATCGCTTCTCCGCCCTTCATTGCAAGAGTACCGTCAAAATCAGGCGCTTTTATCGTAAAATATGTAGCATAGAACGCAAGCGGATAATGCACTTTAAAATATGCTATTCTGTACGACATCTGCGCATAAGCCGCCGCGTGAGGCTTAGGAAACAAATAACCTATCTTCCGGCATGAATCAATAAACCATTGCGGTACATTCTTTTCATTCATAGCCTCCACCCATTCGGGTTTCATACCTCTTCCCTTACGAACGCTCTCCATTACGTCAAATGACATTTTAGGATCCAATCCCCAGTTTATAAGCTTAAACATTATCTGTTCACGTGTAGCTATAACATCGTCAAATTCAACCGTACCGCTGTCAACAAGATCAAGTCCGTTGCCTATCCATATGCCTTCTCCGTGCGACAATCCGTTTATACTTATAAGCTCGGAAAATTTCGTAGGCTTGATTTTCATGAGTATGCCGCGCAGAAACGGAGTATTATACTCCGGAATACCGAGCGTACCTATATCCATAAAAAGTTCTCCCCTTTTAATATTGAGCGCCTCTGACGAATTGAAAAGCGACATTGTAGGCTTATCACTTGCAGGAATATCTGCAATGCTTATTCCGGCAAGATCGCAAAGCATTTTCAAAAGCGTAGGACCGTCATGTCCGAGCAGGTCAAGCTTTACAAGTGTATCGTGAATAAAGTTAAAGTCGTAATGAGTCGTGGTAACTACCGATTCATCATTATCCGCCGGATGCTGAAGAGCCGTAAATTCATATATGCTCCTGTCCTTGGGCACTACAACCATGCCGGCAGGATGCTGTCCGGTAGTTCTTTTTACGCCCGTACAGCCTTTTACAAGCCTGTTCATCTCTGCACTCGTTACCGTTTTATTGTGCTCCTCAAGATATTTTTTTACAATACCGTAAGCGGTTTTGTCCTGTATCATGCTTATCGTGCCGGCTTTAAACACGTTTTCCTTTCCGAAAAGTGTTTCCGTGTATCTGTGTATGCGGTTCTGATAGTCACCCGAAAAATTAAGATCTATATCAGGTACTTTGTCGCCCTTGAACCCGAGAAATACTTCAAAAGGCATATCCAACCCGTGCTTTGACATGGGAATACCGCAATTCGGACACATTCTGTCCTCAAGATCAAATGCGCAGGCATGAAGCGGAACATCAAAATCAACGTGCTTGCACTTGTCGCACAAATAATGTGCTTCCAATGCATTTACTTCAGTAATTCCCGTAAGATAAGCTACATATGAAGCGCCTACCGAACCACGCGAGCCTACCGTATAGCCGTCTTCATTTGACTTCGCCACAAGCTTTTTAGCAGTCAGATAAAGCACCTGATAACCGTTTGAAATAATGGAGTTGAGTTCCTTATTTATTCGTTTTTCTATCAGCTCCGGAATATGCTCACCGTATATTTCGTGTGCCTTATCCCATGTGGAATTGATTATTTCTTCTTTTGCTCCGGGCAAGTCCGGCGCAACAAGGCTGTCCGGCATAAGCTTGTATTTTTCTGCCCATGACGCTATCATGTTCGGATATTCTATTACAGCCTTATAACAATCCTCCTGCCCAAGATAAGCAAATTCTTCAAGCATTTCATCTGTTGTCTTAAAATAAAGCGGCGCCTGATTATCAGCGTCCTCAAAGCCCTTTGCAGACATTATTATGCCTCGGAATACATCATCCTCAGGCTCCATAAAATGCACATCGCCCGTTGCAACAAACGGTTTGCCGAGTTCTTTTGCCAATGCCACAATACGTCGGTTTATATCCCGCAAATCAGACTCATCCCTTACACTGCCGTCTTCAACCAAATGCATACAGTTGCCTATCGGCTGAATTTCAAGATAATCATAATACGACGCCGTTTTTCTTATAAGTTCATGATCCGCATTATGAAGTATAAGCTCATACAGTTCACCCGCATCGCAGGCAGAGCCTATAACAAGATTGTCACGATTTTCGTCTATAAGCGTTCTCGGTATGCGCGGTCTTTTAAAATAATGATTCAGATGCGCTTCCGACACAATTTTGTTAAGATTGAACATCCCGGACTTATTTTTTGCCAGAATAACTATATGATAATTAGGAAGTCTGTTTTCAAAATGCTCCGCAAAATAACGGTTCATATCTTCAAATGTTTTTACGCCGTCATTTTTCATAACACCTAACAAATGTTCGAATATTCTTCCGCACACAAGTGCATCGTCATCCGCTCTGTGATGGGCAATCTGGTTTATTTTAAGATACTGAGCAACATGATCAAGACTGTGTTTTTTGAGATCAGGCAACATGGCTCTCGAGAGCATCAGTGTATCAATAGAACGATTGCCTATTTTTATACCGAGGCGAGCCGCATTGTTTCTTATAAACGTCATATCAAACGACGCATTATGAGCTATAAGAACAGTGTCGCCTATAAACTCCTTAAATTGCAGAAGTGCCGTATCTATTGTGGGTTGCCCCTCAACCATTTCGTTTGTAATGCCCGTAAGCTGTGTTATATCAAACGAAATAAAGCGTTCGGGATCAACAAATGTATCAAATTTGTCGATTATTTCACCGTTCTTGAATTTTACCGCTCCGATTTCTATTATAGCGTCATTTTTTTTGTCAAGTCCTGTGGTTTCTATATCAAAAGCTACAAATTCAGCATCATCAATGTTGCCCTCATGTCCTTGTATCAATCCCGTAACATCGTCTATAAGATAGCCCTCACAGCCGAATATTACCGTAAAATTATCATTTTTAGCAGCCTTTGAAAAAGCGTCCGGATTCGCCTGCAAAACTCCGTGATCTGTAATGGCTATTGCCTTATGTCCCCACGACATAGCCCTTTCCACAAGAGCCGCCGGTTCTATCATGCCGTCATATGCGCTCATAACAGTATGTGCGTGTAATTCAACTCTTTTTTCTTCGGCAGTATCCACTCTTTTTTTGCTTTCTGCCATATAAAGGGCTTTAACGTTAAAAACGGGTTCTCGCGCATAGCTGTCAAAAACATATTCTCCTCTTGCTCTTACTCGCTTACCTTCTTTTACAGCTTCCTTAACGGGAGCAAGAGTTTTGTCATCGGCAAAAAGTTTACCCTTTATGGAGTTTGTTTTATCTGTAAATTCAAATGTAACTATTGTTTTACCGGTTTTTGTGAGCCTGAAATCCACACTGAATACATCGCCTTCAACTATTATAAAATCAGGACCTTCTTCAATGGAATCCATTGATACGGTGTTTCCCGTAAATGCTTTTCCGTATACAGGCTCGTCCAACGAAAGAATTTTCTTTTCATTGTCGGCAGGCTCTTTTTTAGCAACATAATTTGTGCGCTGACTTATTACCTTTTCGATTTCCTTATCCCTTTGCTGTCTGTGTTCCGATATAACCTGCGCAAGCGTTTTATTGTCCATTTTCAGTTCTACTCTGAAATCCCTGTTGAAATTTTCATAAAACCATTCTTTTATAAGAGATTCAACATTGTGTCTTGCCAACAGCTGTAAATCTATGGTACTCAACGCTTCCGCAAATAGCAAATCCGGTTCCCGAAAAGAAATGTTATTGAGCGCCAACTCACACGTTTTGAAGCCCTTTTCACGCCACTGAGCTTTCAGAGCTTTTATGTATGACGGCATTTCCGATACCGAAAACTCCTGCGGATTTTTATTTTTTAGTATAAGTCTCACCGAATCAGCTGAAATGCCTATTTTTTTTGCAAAGAGTTTTTTCAGAATTACCTCTTTTTCGGTTGTGAGATGCGCATTAACGGTGCAAAATAATTCAAGTCTTCCCGTATCCTTGAAATATTTTGCACCGTCAAGTTCAATATCATTTAAAAAATCCAATTTTTCTTCTTTGAAATACTCACCGATTACAGACATTGTTTTTTATCGTTTCCTTTGTTTTCAAGTATTGTCATTGCTCTTTCGTAAAGAATATCCACCGCATCAGCCGCATCTATCACACCGACTTTCTGACCGTGCTCAAAAATTACCGCTTTCCCTTTTCCGCCGGCAATTCCTACATCCGCATTTGACGCTTCTCCGGGACCGTTGACAACGCATCCCATAACCGCAACCGTCAGACTGCGTTTTTCGCCCGCAAATTTTTCACGCAAACGTGCCACCGTATCCTCAAGTGCGTATTGTGTTCTTGCGCACGTAGGACACGATATTATCTCAACTCCGCCGTGATAAAGTCCCGCCGCTCTCAGAAGCTCATATGCAGTATGTACTTCTTTTACAGGATCAGCCGTGAGTGAAACTCTTATCGTATCTCCTATGCCTTCAAGCAGCAATGCGCCTATTCCCAACGAGCTTTTTACCGTACCCGCCAAAATATCTCCTGCTTCCGTAACCCCCAGATGAAGCGGATAATCGATTCTCTCAGACAAATATCTGTAAATCGATATCATCTCACAAACGTTAGAAGATTTTGCCGATACCACTATATTATCAAATCCGTTTTTCTCTAAAGCCGATACATTGGCGAGAGCACTCTCAGCGACAGCAATATAATTTTTGCCGTATTTTGCAACAAAATCAGTATTTATAGACCCTGTATTAGCGCCTACTCTTATCGGGACGCCATGTTCCGATGCGGACTTTGCCACCAAACGTATCTTCTCGTCGGAGCCTATATTACCGGGATTTATCCTGACCTTTGCAACTCCGGCATCTATTGCTCCGAGTGCAAGCTTATAGTCGAAATGTATATCCGCAACCACCGGCACAGGTGATTTTCTAACGATTGTTCGCAGTGGGGAAATACATTCACTGTCATAAACGGCACATCTGACTATTGCACATCCGGCATCATAGAGCTCTTTTATCTGTGCAGACGTTGCATCTGCATCTTTTGTGTCGGTATTCGTCATAGACTGAACTGCAATCGGATTATCGGCACCTATTTTTACAGTGCCTATCTTTATTTCTTTTGTCTTTCTGCGTTCCATATCTTATCTTTCGAATTTTAGAATATATTTATAGCGTCTTTCACCGTAAGCAATACCATAAGAAGCATTAATGCCGCAAATCCCACAAGATTTATCCAGCCCTCCACTTCTTTTTTGATAGGCTTACGTCTTATTCCCTCTATAACCAGAAGCAAGCACTTACCGCCGTCCAAAGCCGGGAAAGGAAGCATATTAACAACGGCAAGATTGAGAGACAGTGCCGCAAATATGCTCACAACCGATATAAAGCTTTCGCGTGTTGCATCGCTTATAACCGTAATTACGCCAAGAGGACCGCTCATCTGGTCAAGTCCTTCTCCTTTGAAAATCATGTTGCCTATTGACGTATATATCAAAGACATCATTTGTCCCGACATTGTTGTGGCATCTGAAATAGCTCTGCCTAAATTTG
Organism: uncultured Clostridia bacterium; assembly: GCA_905210525.1. Taxonomy (GTDB): domain Bacteria; phylum Bacillota; class Clostridia; order HGM11327; family HGM11327; genus SIG351. The sequence goes on from CAJLXE010000067.1 coordinate 6,425, forward strand.
TCGGTACATATCCACGTGAAAAATAAAAGCCAACACGATATCTATTGTCTTTTTCATCATATTCGGGTGTCACGGTTACATCAACATTGTCACCGTTTCTGTTGACCGTAAATACAACAGTCTTGCCTTCATTCAATATAGCCGATATCTGCGCATTTGCGGAATTGAAATTGTCCTGTATTATATCCGTTCCGTCAATTTTAATTATTATATCGTTTTCCGCAAGTCCCGCTCTTTCTGCCGGAGAATTTTCCATAAGCTTTCCTATCTGCGGCGTCTGCGAAAGAGTTCCTATACACAAATAGAGTATTACAAGAAGCACAAAGCCGAGTACTACGTTCATAAATGCACCTGCGGCATATATAATGAAACGTTTCCATACCTTTATGTTCGGAAGTATATCAGGATCATTTTCATTTGCTTCACCCTGTTCACCGTAAGATTCACCGTCGCCTGTAAATTTTACAAATCCGCCTATCGGAATACACCTGAGTGAAAACAATACTTTCTTGCCTTTTTTAGAATATATCTTAGGCCCCATTCCTATTGCAAACTCATCAATTTTTACATTGAATATGCGTCCGGTAATATAATGTCCCCATTCGTGAACTACTACCATGAGAGTAAAACCAATCAAAAATGCCAATATCGTATATACAGTATTCATTGAAAAACCTTTCCTGCAACTTAATATTATTCGCGTGCGAGCCTGTCGGCTTTTACAATATCCTCCAGCGTACACGTTTTGTTCTTATTATTGTCGCACAGCTTCATCAATTTAGCTTGAACAAACTGTGAAATCTCAATGAAGCTTAGCTTTCTGTTCAAAAACAGCTCGACAGCCTTTTCGTTTGCGGCATTCAGCACTGCCGGAGCAATTCCGCCCTGCCTTAATGCTTTGTAAGCAAGAGATATACACGGAAATTTTTCCGTATCGGGCTTTTCAAATGTGAGTGCAGATACATTTGTCAGATCAAGACTGCCGAATCGCGTCGGCAATCTATCCGGATATGACAATGCATAAAGTATCGGATGCCGCATATCCGCATTGCCAAGCTGTGCAATAATATTTCCGTCTATACACTCTACCATTGAATGCACTATACTTTGAGGATGCACCAAAATATCAATTTTATCCGCGCCGACGCCGTAAAGTCTTTCGGCCTCAATAACCTCCAGCCCTTTATTCATCATAGTAGCCGAATCAACTGTAATTTTTGCGCCCATGCTCCAATTAGGATGCCTGAGCGCCTGTTCGACAGTAATATTCTTAAATTCTTTAATATCGAGGGTTCTGAACGGACCTCCCGAAGCCGTCAAAATCAACTTTGCAACGTGTGATTTATAGTCTCCGCCTTTATTTATTCCCTCAAGACACTGCCACAATGCACTGTGTTCGCTGTCAA
>CAJLXE010000068.1 GCA_905210525.1 uncultured Clostridia bacterium
CGGCATATCTGAGTCGCTTCCCATTACAATTCCTACCTGTGCCATTTTTAATTCCTCCTGCATTAAAAATGGCGCGTTTCCATGTATTTATTATACCATAAAAGCGCAAAAAAGTATAGTACTTGAACCGGCACAGTCAATAGCTAAAAAATAAAAATACCGGATTTTTCAAAAAATCAAACGAAACATGGAAAGTAAACGTTCAATGCCTATACGTAACATTTTCGGGTTTGGCAGGTACACAATAACTCCCCCCATTACACATTATCGGACGGATAAATTATGCCCGTTTTCATTCTGACTTCATACATTATACGGCTTGTTTTAACGGAAAGTTCCGAGCAATATTCATAATATTCCTTTGTTTTGTGCGGTTCGGTTATAAATTCAAACAGCGCATCCGCCTCATGACTCATCAGATGCGGTTTGTCTTCACCCTCATGCAGTACGGTTGCATTTCCGTTTTTATCGTATATCTTTATGCCGTGCAGCTGCGAAATCGAATCCACAGTAACGGAACCGTTATCACCTATAAACTCGCTCGGTACACGGCCCTGACACAGCTTTGAATAGTTCAGATTAATTATTTTATCGCTGTATTTCATCGTTATACTGCCCGAACCGTCAACACCCGTATTCAGCAACACAGACTCGGCATCGAGCATCTGAGGCTCTCCGAAATAATAAATAGCCGGATATACACAGTAAACTCCGAGGTCAAGCAAAGCTCCCGTTTCACATTCCGGATTAAATATATTGGGCAATTCTCCCCGCATCAGAGCATCATAGCGCGACGACCGCTGACAGAAGTTCAGGTTCACAAAGCGTATCCTGCCTATATTTTCAATCGCATCATGCAGTATTTTCCTTGCCGGCAAATGCATAAACATCATCGCCTCCATAAAAACAAGACCGTTTTTATGCGCAAGCTTATGCAATTCTTCAACCTGCTCCGGATGCGCGGAAACCGATTTCTCACATATTATATGCTTACCTCTTTCAAGTAAAAAACGGCACTGCTCATAATGCGCCGAATTCGGCGAAGCAACATAAACCGCATCTGCATCACTGCGCGCAAGCTCCGATAAATCGGTATAAACAGGCAGATTTCCGTGCTTTGCCGAAAAGGCATTTCCCTTTCCTTCACTTCTCGAATAAACTGCCGAATGTATAAGTTTTCCCGATATTCCCGCACCTGCAATAAACTGCTCCGTAATATTGCTTGTTCCTATCGTGGCAAATTTTATCTGTTTCATATATAATCACCCTTTCATTAACGCGCTCAGAACGGAGGATTGTCCGGATCCGCCACCATGCGTCCCAAAAATTTAAGTTCATCAAGAACCGCCATATCATCATCGTCAAGCTCAAACGAAAATACGCCCGAATTTTCACGTATATGTCCGGCAGACGACGCCTTCGGAAGCGGCAAGTACCCCATTTGCAGACTCCATCTTATACAAACCTGCGAATCACTGCAACCGTGCTTCCTTTTTATTTTTTCCATCTGCTCCGTACCGAAAATATTCCCTCTCGTAAGAGGCGAATATGCTTCTGCTATCATTCCGTACTTCCGCGAAAATTCAACCGCGCCGTCTTGCCTGCACTGCGGACTTAATTCAAGCTGATTCACCATAGGCAGTATTTTTGCGCTGTCTATAAGCGGTCGCAAATGATGTTCAAGAAAATTCGATACGCCTATCGCACGTATGTATCCGTCACCGTAAAGCGTCTCAAACGCCCGCCACGTATCACTGTTCAGTTGTTCGTAATCATCCATATGCTTCAACGAACGAGGCCAGTGTATAAGATAAAGGTCAAGATACTCAATATCCAGAAAAGACAACGTCTTGCGGAAAGCCCTTATCGTTTCATCATACCCCTTACTGCTGTTCCACAGCTTGCTCGTTATGAACAGTTCCTCGCGTTTTAACCCGCATTCTTTTATTGCCGCACCTACGCTCTTTTCATTTCTGTAAGCCGTTGCCGTATCTATGTGCCTGTATCCCACATCTATCGCGGTCTTTACGGAGTCTGTACATTCGCTTTCAAGAAGCTTCCACGTTCCGAATCCCACGCACGGTATTTTAACCCCGTTTGAAAGCGTATAACAATCCTTTATCGAATTAATCTTGTCCATAAATCGGTGTTTCCTTTCCCGAATAAATAAACAGCGAATGACTCCGCTGTTTGTTCCGAATTATTCACTTTATAATTTCCGTAAGGTTCCATATTGCGGAACTCGGTATGAGAATAAACCACGGTGTATACAATACCGCCATAATCCACGAGGCAACCACAGAAGGCGTCTTGTCTGACATAAGATATCTCGCTCTGCGCCTTATCTGCGACGAAATCACAAAAAAGCTTATGATTACCGGGATCATGTAAACAATTACCGTCAAAGGGCTGTCCCATATAACGAGCGAGGAAAGATTGTTGCCGTTCGCAACGCACATTCTCATAATAAATTCTATTATCAACAGCAACACGCAGCTCAGAAAATTACACAAAAATATTGTCAGCCATGTTTTAAACACAGACCTGTTCTTATCTTTCTTTTCCACTTTTTCCGAATCCGCACTGTTTGAAAAAATAAATTTCCACGCAACCAAAGCCCCTACAAACGGACTTATTATCAACCACAATATAGCCGGACTCAATATCATTTTCATCCATAAAGGCAATACAACACCCATATAAATTACCATGCCCTATATTTCAAAGGCTTCCTTTCTCTGTTGCAAAGTTTTCCCGTTTACCACAGAACTCTTCTGAGTACCGGACAGCAGGTAAACAAAAACAATATCACAAGCCCCCATGCGACTCTTTTGGACACCGCAACCTTCTCTCCGAACAGGCCTACCATGTTTGCCGCAAGAAATCCGCCCAAAAATCCGCCTATATGACCGAAGTTATCTATTCCCGACTGCGCAAAGCCCAAAAACAAATTCAATCCCAGCACAACAAACAGGTTCCATCCGAAAATGCGCCTGAAAAGATCTCTGTATTTCGTTCTGAAATAAAACATACAACCTATAAGTCCGAATATCGCTCCCGACGCGCCTGCCGAAGCTGATGGGCTGAGCAAATAACTCAGCAAAGACCCCATAAGTCCCGAAATAAAATATATAACTATAAACCTTGTTCTTCCGAACAGTCTTTCAACCAGCGGTCCGTATATATATATGGCATAGCAGTTACAAAGTAAATGCACCACGCCCACGTGCAAAAACATACACGTTATAAGCCGCCAGTACTGCCCTATATCTATCAGTTCATTTACCTTTGCGCCGAACCAATACAGCTGCACGCTTTGGCTCCAGCCTTTCGCATAACCCACCGCCGTCATTATCACGTAAACCAACAGGTTTATGGCTATCATCGTATAAGTAACGACAGGTTTTTTCATGTTGAACCGAGGTCTTGCAGTCTCGTATTCCGGACTGCCGTATTGGTAATTGTATTCGCTCATAATTTAATTATCAATAAAAATTAGCCGGCGGTTTTACCGATGAATAAAGCAACGTACAGCTGCCCACAACCGTATATACCTTAAGGCACGCCGGTATCAGTACCGATTCTCCTTCTTTCAATTCTGCGCTTACCGAATTTCCCTTTACCGTTGCGCTTCCCTTTATGCACGTAAGTATAGCAAAATTCTTATTGTTCTTGCACATATAAACATCGTTCACAACAAGCTCATCAAGCGTAAATTCCGGACACTTTGCCAATCTTCTCCACGCGAAACCCGTCCTCTGAACAAACTCCGGTCTTTCAAGATACTGCACTCCGCCCTCGTAATTTATCGCTCCGAGCGCCTTTTCAACATCCAGCCTGCGCTCGTTTCCGTTTGAATCCTTTCTGCCGTAATCATAAATACGGTATGTAGTGTCGCTTGACTGCTGCAATTCAAACAAAAGCATACCTGCACACGCCGCATGAACGCTCCCCGCTCTTATCATTATAATATCGCCGGTTTTAACGGGCGAAAATTCAAGGCAGTCCTCAACTTTTCCATCGCGTATCGCATCTGCGAATACATCTCTCGTAACGCCCTTTTTAAGACCCGATACCATTCTTGCAGTATCCTCTGCGTAAAGAACATACCACATCTCATTTTTTTCTTCTTCACCCTCAAGCTTATTTTCTTTTATATAGCTTGCTGTCGGATGAACCTGAACCGACAAGTCCGAATTTACATCGAGAAGCTTAAGAAGAAGCGGAAATGCTCCGTTATCAAGCTTTATATGACCCGTTATCGCTGTTTTATACGTCTCAAGCAGTCTGCCGAACGTCATTCCCTGAAGCGGTCCGTTTGCAACCGTACCCATGCCGTCTTCACGGCACGTTATTTCCCATGCCTCGCCTATGTCTGTGCCGGGGATTTCCCTTGCGTACACCTCGTTAAGCTTGGTTCCGCCCCATATTTTTGATTTGTAAACCGGATTGAACTTTACAGGATAAAGCATATATTAACCGTGCCTTTGGATTTTTCAAAGGCAATCCTTTCTTAAATGTTATGCGGCTTCAAGTCTCTGAATGCCTGAAATCCGCAGAACAAACATACAATATTTTCTTATTGTAAGTTTATCACAATTATTTTGAAAATATATGAATACACATATAAATTTACAAAAATTTAATACATTTCATGTAAATTTATATGCAAATACACAAAAACAAATACAACAAACCGTCTGAACCGGATGTCTTTTCGACAGCGGCAGACGGTCTGATCCGTATATAAAATTCGCCTGTTAAAATTATATCAATTAAGCTTTTTCACAAATGAAGCGATTCCCTCAAGGCCCTTTTTTATGTTTTCTTTCGATGTCGCATAAGAAAGTCTTACGTAATCGTCGCATCCGAACGCAATACCCGGCACAACCGCCACATTGTCTTCTTCAAGAAGAGCTTCCGCAAAAGCCATTGAGCCGTCTATTTCCTTACCGTTTATTTTCTTGCCCTTAAGCTTTGATATATCCACCATAATATAAAACGCTCCGTGAGGCGTATTACACGAAATTCCGTCAATGCTGTTTATGAGCTTTACAATAAGATTTCTTCTCTCTTCGAACTCTCCGCGCATCGCTTCCATAAATTCTTTCTCGTGACGCAGCGCAACAACGCTCGCATACTGCGCAATAGAATTCGGATTTGACGTTGCATGAGACTGGAAGCTCGACATAGCCTTTATTACATATTCCGGCGCCGCCGCATAGCCTATTCGCCAGCCCGTCATGGCAAATGCCTTTGACATTCCGTTTATAAGAATTGTATTTGCCTTCACCTCGGGAGAAATTTGAGCTACACTGAAATGCTGTGTACCGTCGTAAACAAGCTCCTCATAGATCTCATCCGAAACTATTGTTATATTATGCTTCAAAGCGACGTCAGCCAATGCCGCAAGCTCATCCTTTGTATATACGGAACCGTTCGGATTATTCGGGCTGTTTATAACAACCGCCTTTGTTTTCGGCGTTACAGCCTTTTCAAACTCCTCTGCGGTCATTTTGAAATCCGAGTCTGCCGTATCCACGAATACCGGTATTCCGCCCGAAAATCTGACCATCTCCGGATAACTGAGCCAATACGGCGACGGTATTATAACCTCGTCTCCGGGATTAAGCAACACCCTGAATGCATTGTACAGCGAATGCTTTGCACCGTTGGAAACTATTATCTCAGATGGATTATAATCAAGTCCGTTATCTCTTTTCAGTTTTTCGCAAATTGCTTTCTTGAGTTCCGCCGTACCGGATGCAGGCGTATATTTGGTTATTCCCTTATGTATCGCTTCAATAGCCGCGTCTTTAATAAAATCAGGAGTATCAAAATCAGGTTCTCCTGCTCCGAATGCAATCACATTTCTGCCTTCACTCTTAAGTTTTGCTGCCTTCGCGTTTATCACAAGAGTAAGCGAAGGAGCCAAATTGCTTAAACTGTCATTTAGATGTATCATTTTTTCGGCAATATCCTTTATAAGGATACCCTTTCTTTAATATTTTTGCATAAATTATTTTCAGCACTTGCATTTTCTAATGATACCACAAAATTCTTGAAAATGCAAGTCTTTTATTTAAAAATTTCAAAATTTCCGTGTTGAATGTGTATTTTCAATCTTATCTGCCGCTTCTTGCGTAATCCACCACTATCCTGTCTCCGAAAATATTGGACATTGTGGAAAACAAATCCGTATCGAAGAACCCGTCGTCCGCACACACAAGTATTCTTACAGGCGCCGCTGCAAGCAATATTCCGATAAGCAAATCCTCTTTATCTATACCGTCTTTTTTAGCCGATTCATATATGGATATATCTATCGGGTCGTTATTTCCGTCCGTAAGCGTGTATCCCGCACTGTCAACATTCACTTTGACTTCATAAAGTTTAGGCTTTCTGTCGTCCACAAGATGCTGAAGCATTGCTATGAACTCCATATATTTTATTTCGTCCGATATGCGCGTAAGCATTGTTTTGGTCTGATCATTTATATATTTCTTAAAATCCTCCAATCTGAATCTTATAAACGAGCTTACCGCAAATACTCCGCACTCCAGCATATTCTCAAGCGCACGCTTATATATTGCCCTGTACCAGTTGCATCTGCGGTTTTTCTTTATGCTTTCCCGAAGCCTTGTCATAATACCGTCTTTTATAAGCTTGCATACGGACGCTCTGTCTATATATTCCGCGCCCGTAAGCTCTTCATCTACCGTTTCTTTTATATATCTTTCGGGCATATTGAAAAGTATATACCCCACAACAGCATCCACTGTTTTCTTTACCAGTTTCAAAGCTTCTTTTCTTGCTGCTCCCGCATAACGTCTTTTGCGCAAAGGAGTGATTAACAGTACAATGTATTTTTCGTTTTCTCTTCTGTCTGCCGCTGCGAATGTAATACTTGACATAATTTTGCCGGCAATTTCGCTGCCTGCATCGGTTTTGTCCTTTTCTATAAGTAATTTAAGCATAATTATCATTCCTTTCCGCTTCATTATATGTATGCGCAGATATTTATGTAATTAATGCCGTTGCTTTCTATTTTATTTTGGACATAAACCGTTCTGTTGAAAGCGTGCTGTCTCTATTGAACCGCTTCAGGCTGTAAAGGCAGTTTTTGTCCCGTGTAATATAATTAAGCTTTTCATAGCACGAAAGCGTCGCCTTAAATCCAAGCTCTTTCAAAAGCTCTTCCGACTCATCGCATATATATCCGTAAGGATACGTGAACGTATCGGGAGTAATCGCGCATTTTTCGGTCAAAAGCAGCTGTGTCTTCATCACGTCCGCACAGAACACCTTTTTATAGCTGTCATAGCTTTCGTGCGCCTTTATTTTGCATCCCTTGCGGACTTCCGTAGAATGCATTTCATATGAGTGATTCTGAAATTCAACATATCCCGACTCCGACATTTCTTTTATATTTTCCCACGTAAGATGTGCATATGCAGGATTCAGGTCCTTTGAATTGCTGAATATTTCGCTGTACGAGCCTACTATCGAAACAACCGCCTTCATATCATATTTTACCAAAAGCGGATACATATATACAAGATTGTTATAATATCCGTCGTCAAACGTTATTATTATAGGTTTTTCCGGAAGCGGTGTACCGTCATAAACATAGCTTATGAGATCGCTCATAAAAATACTTGTATAACCGTTATCCTTTATCCATTTAAGGTCCGTTTCAAACTGTTCCGGCGTAACAATGTATTTAGTCTGTACCTTTGCGCTCTTCAATATACTGTGATACATTATTATCGGAAGTTCTATTCCTTCCTGCTCGTTTACCGCGGCGCTTG
>CAJLXE010000069.1 GCA_905210525.1 uncultured Clostridia bacterium
ATACGGAGCTGAAAAAAATTCCGAGCAGGAACAGGGTACTGTTGAAGAGTAAGCGAAGCGCTTGCGGCGAAACCGGTTCTTCGCATTGACAGACGAATTTGTTTCGTCTGCTTTTTGAGGCTTAAAATATGCGGCAATGATTGTAATTAAATAAATTTGTATTAAAATTTATTTAAAATACACAAAAAAACAATATTCAATATTGTTTTTTTGCTTGATTTTTGGTATAATTAACCTAAGCAGTCTCATTTAATATCAATATTTTTAGGAGTATTCCGCTATGTCTCGTCAGATTATAAACCGCATATTGTTAATGTTGTTTGTCGTCGCTATATTTGGTATGGGGATTCTTTACGTAAAGCAGGAACAAAACATGAGCCGTCTTGAAAATGAGTACAACGAGCTTGTCAGCAAAGAAGAAAAAGTAAAATATATGATAAGCGAGTACAATATTCTTATTGACAGCGTTAACAGCAAAAATTATATAGTCAGAATTGCCAGAGATATGTTCGGTTGGGTGTTTGATAATGAAGTGCTTTATACAAAACCGCTTGCAAAGGCGCCGAATGATAATTCTGCGGCAGATAACGATATTTTGGATTCAAATAATAAATGATATACTCAATTACGGACATAGGAACAAATTCCGTTCGCTTTATGCTTGCGGAATACAGTTCGGATAAAACAAATTTAATTTATACGTCAAAAACCACAACGCGCCTTGGAGAAGGTCTTTATACTGCAGAGAAGATGCTTTGCGATAGACCTATTTCGGATACTTTGTGTGCGGTGAAAAAATACGTTGATTATTCAAAAGAACACGGCGCGGATTCGATTATTTGCATAGCTACGAGCGCAGTGCGTGATGCAAGCAATTCCGCTGAATTTGCACGGGCGATAAAGGATAAAACGGGCATAACGCTGAGAATCCTTTCCGGCGAAGAAGAAGCATATGCGGGCTTTATGGGAGCTGTCGGTGATACGGCGAGCAGTGCCGATACAGTGCTTGTCGATATAGGCGGAGGAAGTACCGAAATTGTCCGGAATACCGCAAACGGAATCAGCGGCATCAGTTTTGAATGCGGATGTGTACGGTTAAAAGAGCTTTTCGGCAATGATTATACTTCTGCGTATAAGTATATATCGGATACGATTGAATTGCCGTTATGCGATAACATTGTGTGGATAGGCGGTACGGCAACCGCGGTTGCGATGCTTTATAAAAATGTTGACGAATATTCTCAGGATAGCGTTCATATGACGGATATACCTGTTGACTACATAAAAGCTCTTCGTGATACGGTTCTTGCATTGCCAAAGGAAAAACTTGCGGGAATTTGCGGATTTGACGTGCGCCGAGGTGAAATACTTCCTTACGGGCTTATGATAATTTGCTATATAATTGAAATGACAGGCGCAAAGCATATTACCGTAAGCGAAAAAGGACTTATGGACGGCGTTATATTGCTGAATGAACAGGGAAGACTGTAAATTTATATTGTACAATATTTTTGTGTGAGCGGAGGTTTGTAAAAGCTGCCGCTTTTTTATTTTAAACCCGCGCATAAAAATATGTTGAAAAATAAAGATTTAAGTGGTAAAATATGTTCTGTTGTTTAAATGTACGGCGGAGGTTATTTTTGTAATGGAACATACGGTCGGTTTATCCGATACACATAAATACAGACATAATGTAATTGTGTTTGCAAAGAAGAATACGGTATTGATTATTGCAATTCTGCTTGCGGTTGTAACATCTTTTATAGTTAAACCGGATGCGGAGTATATCGGATATTTTGATTTCAAAACGCTTACTTGTCTGTTTTGCACGCTTGCTGTTGTGTGCGCGCTGAAAAATATAAATTTTTTTACGGTTACGGCACGTAAAATAGTACAGATTACGGGAAATACCCGTTCTGCGGTGACAGTGTTGGCATATGTAACGTTTATAGGCTCAATGATAATAGCAAACGATATGGCGTTGATTACATTTTTGCCGCTCGGTTATTTTGTACTGTATTCTACCGGCAAAGACAAATATATGGCGTTCACGTTTATAATTCAGAATATATCGGCAAATCTCGGCGGTATGCTTACGCCTTTCGGAAATCCGCAGAATCTTTATTTGTATTCAAAATTCAACATACCCACGGACGAATTTTTTTCGATAATGTTTTTGCCGTTTGCTTTGTCTGTTGCGCTTATAACGCTTTGCTGTATTGTGTTTGTGAAAAAAGAACCGATGTCAATAAATAAAAGCGAACCTATAAAGCTTAATCCCAAAAAGACGGTACTTTATATTGTGCTGTTTGCGTATTCAATAGCAATCGTATTCAGGACAATTCCGTATTGGACAGGATTGGCGGTTATACCGGCAGTACTGTTTTTTGCCGATAAAAAGGCGCTTAAAGATGTGGACTATGCGCTTTTGTTCACGTTTGTATCTTTTTTTATTTTTGCGGGAAACATGGCGAGAATAGACGCGGTGAACCGCATTCTGTCGGAGCTTCTCAACAAAAACACTCTTGTTGTTTCTGCATTGTCGTGTCAGGTAATAAGTAACGTACCGTCCGCAATATTGCTTTCGCAGTTTACGGACAACTATGCGGAGCTGTTGATGGGGGTAAATATAGGAGGCACGGGAACACTTATAGCTTCCCTTGCAAGCCTTATTACTCTTAGAGAATATACAAAATACAACAAAGGAAAAACGAAAAAATACATAGGATTGTTCTCTGCATTTAATTTCGGATTCCTTGCAATACTGCTTGTATTTTGCAGTCTGATAAAGCACTGACGTAATTTGTCGTATTATGTAAACGTAGCTGTTTACTTTGTGTTGGGTTTATGGTATAATAAAATTGATTATGTAATTTTATTGCAACACAACTTTGCGTATTGCTTCGCAATCCGTAAGACGCTTACGCGTTTTGTTGTGGAATAATAAAATCAAAGTAATTAATTTCCAAGGAAGATTTTATTGAAACATAATTCTCTGTTGTTGATTCTCAATGAAGAATTATGTTATATAATTGCTGATTATCATAAAGAGGTTTATAAATGCCATTAAAGGTATGTTCGTTATACAGCGGCAGCAGCGGTAATTCAACGCTGATTGCCGGCGAAAAAACAAAAATTCTTATTGACTGCGGAGTTTCTGCCAAAGCGGCGGAGCTGGCGTTGTTCAATGTGGGAGTAAATCCCGAAAGCATAAAGGGTATATTCATAACGCACGAGCATTGCGACCATATAAAGGGTGTGGGCGTTATGTCGAGAAAGTACAATATACCGATATATGCAAATGAAAAAACATGGGAAGCCATGGATTGCAAAATAGGCGATGTAAATCTGTCATGCAGACGTTACATAAAAAACGGCGCCGAAACATACATAGACGACCTTTGTGTGGAAAATTTTAAGACGTCTCACGATGCTGCCGATTCCGTAAGTTACACTGTTTCCAAGGACAATAAAAAAGTAAGCGTTGTTACGGATACGGGTTACGTTTCTAAAAACATAATTGACGCAGTGCTCGGTTCTCAGCTTATTCTGCTTGAATCCAATTATGACGAAAAAATGCTTTCGGAGTGCATATATCCGGCTGTTCTTAAACAGCGTATTGCAGGGAGGAAGGGGCATCTTTCAAATGATATTTGTGCAGATACGATTCTTCAGCTTATCGACAGCAATATAAAATACATACTTCTGTCTCATCTGAGCAAAGAAAGCAATACTCCCGAAATTGCATTCCGTACCGTTAAGGCGCGGCTCGAAGAAAACGGCGTTTACATAGGAAACGATGTGATGGTTGATATGACATACAGAGACAAATCCACACACGTGTACAGTCTTGTATAAAATTAATGCGCCCGATTACGCAAAATTAAAGTGATTTGAATACTATTGATATAAATTTGCCCGAAACAGGTGTACTTGTTGTTTCGGGCAGTTTTTGTTTTATTCTTTTATTGTATTTGCAATCCATTTTTTATTGAACATATATAACGGTAAGCATAACAGCGCTGAAATAATAATCGGAATAAGAAAACTCTTTGTAACAATACTTACGACGCTGTTCAACGAATTGTCATATGTGTACAGGGCGTATAAAAGGACCGATACGGGAATTGCGGCAAATATCGCGGCAAAAATTATGTAGCTTATGTATTCCGAAAGCATTATTATGTTGATTTGCTTCGGGGTTGCGCCGATAATGTACAGCTGCTGATAAACGCGTTTTTTTACAATGATGTTTTGTCCGTAATTTATGAGTATAAATATCAGAGCGAAACTGCATAGAACTATCGTGATTCCGCCGATTACCGAATCAAGCATCAAAAATGTTTGCTGCAATGAGATTCTGCTTTGATTGGCTGATTCCGTTTTTACATTTTCGTAATTACCTATATTGGATTTTATTGCTTTTTCAAATATGTTTGCATATTCGGCCGATGCAAGTCTGATGTTGCATTCAAATCTGTTGAAAAAGAGTCCGCCCTGGTAAAACGACGAATATGAACCGCTCAAGTTTCCGAACTTCGGAAAAATTGTCAGAGCCTTTTTTTCTGTTGGCGGAATAATAACAACCGCGCCGAGCTTAACGTTGAAATCGTGCCGTTTTCCGCTTGATAAATCGTCTGTATTTTCGAGCCGGGATACCTGTGTTAAAGTCAGATTTTTTCCAACCATTGTTTTTAACGCCTCGGCATATATTTTTTTATCATCATATAATCCGGATTCAAGTGCTGATTCCGAAAATGTTATGATTACGTCTCTTCCGCTGTCGATTGCTTCAATATCTATATTTCCGTATATTTTGCAGTTTTCAAGTAAGGCAAAATCCTTTGCGTCCATACATTTTATTCCGGTTTTATAGAGGTTGTTTGAACTGTAACCGTATGCCGTGCCCTTTGGAACTGAATCAAGATATTTACCGAAAAAACTGTCCGATTCGCTGTTTTTGTCGGTCAGAATATTTATTTGGGTCAAAAAGCCTCGTACGTAATTTTCCACTGCGGTATTTTTACACAGAGCCATTAATTTTTGGTCGGTAATTTCACCTGCGTCCCCGTATGCAAGGGGAATATTCAATTCATCGGTTGATTGTGCAATTTGCGTATAAATAAAGTAGTCGTAAATATTGTCTGCCGTATTGCTTAAATTGCCGTATTGACCTTTATAAACGGAGCTGAAACACATAAGCGACATACACAGCGCGATTGCCAAAGAAACGAAAGTAAATTTTGCCGGACTGTACAGTATTGTTTTATGTGAAAACAGCTTGTAAGGCGAATGTGTTTTGGGCATATATGCAGGCTTTTTCGATTTTTGCTTCGATTTTGACATACGGTGCTCTATAATTACACATATAAGTGATACGACGATTCCGACTCCAACAAAAAGCACTGTTGAATACAGCACGGACTGTAACGATAAAAGCTTTACAACTTCAATTTCAAACACGTTTGTAAGCAGTACGGAAAAGAGGGCTGCAAGACCTGTTCCGAGCACAATTCCGGGAATCAGAGCCAATATTGTAACGGATATATTCAAAGCTATAATAAAAAGTGCTTTCTGTCCGAATGTTATTCCGAGTGATTTTGAAATATTGAGATTTCGGTTCTGACTGTATGTATACAAAAATTGCAGTAACAGCATCAGCAATGAACCGAAAATCAGCACAAGCACAAAAATGGATTTTGTTGTTGATTTTACCAATTCATTGGTTTGACTCAATTCCGAGTCGTCATAGCGGTTTATATTTTTTTCATATCTGCCGGCATAAATGAGATTGCTATTCAACTCCGAAAGCGTTTTGTCATAATTTTGAACTGTATTTAAGTATACCGAACAGGTTGTGATTTTGTTTTGATTCAACGCGCCGCCTGTTATTATTGAGGGGAGAATTGCTTTATCGTATTCAATATACAGATTGTCGGTATGTAAAGAGGAATAATCTTTGACAATGCCGACTACGGTTACGCTTACCGCAACATTATCCGTAAATGCACCCTCTTTATCCGGAGCAGAGTATGTTATTTCCAAAGTATTGCCGATTTGTGCGTTAAGACTTTCATCTTTGGTCATCCATTCTTCAACTACGGCCTCACCGGGGCCTGAGGGCATACGTCCCTTTACAAGGGTAATTTTATGCAAATCGATTGCGTTTGTATCGGCATAACCTATGACGATGTCCGAAAGAGCCGAGTTTGCAGGCTTTTTGCCGTATATTTCAAAAAATCCGACTTTATCTATTGTTTTATCGTGAATGTTTTCTTTATCGGCATATATATTATAAAATACGGCGTGATAATAGCCGTATATGTTTGTAAGTCTTTGATTATATGTGCGTTCAAAGCCGTCCATAGCGTGCGCTCCCGATATGAACAAGGCTAATATAAATGCCAATGCAACCGTTATTATGCAAGTCAATGCACGGCGTCTCGATAATGTCTTTGACATCAGTAACCAAAGCCACTTCATATTGCTTACCACCTTTCCCGGGTATTTGTCACGGATTATTATTTATTGTAATGCCGTGCGATTTTATTATTTCCGTTCTGTCTGCGAATGAGGCAATATCCTTATCGTGAGTGACGAGCAGAATTGCCGTGTTATACGTTTCGTTTATTTTGCGTAAGAGATTTATAACCGTGCATGATGTTTCTTCATCAAGATTGCCTGTCGGTTCATCGCACAACAAAAGCTTGGGATGAGCCGCAATGGCTCTTGCAATCGCAACTCTTTGCTGTTCGCCTCCGGAAAGCTCGCATGGATAACGCTTGGCTTTGTCGGTGATTTCCAATAAATCGAATATTTCTTTCAGAAAATGCCTGTCGGGAGTGTTTTTATCTATCAAAAGCGGATAAACGGCATTTTCGTATGCGTTGAATTCGTTTATGAGCTGGTAGTCCTGAAAGACAAAGCCGAATTCTCTTCTTCTGAGTATGCAACGCTGTGATTCGGAAAGAGAATACACATCTTTATCATTGTAAATTACTTTGCCTTGCGTCGGCTTCAGCAATCCGCCGAGTATTTTCAGCAAAGTGGTTTTACCCGAGCCGCTTTTGCCCATTATGGAAACAATCTCGCCTTTATCGATTGAAAAATCAAGATTTGTGATAACTTCATTTTTTATATTTCCTGATATGTAAGTATGACAAATATTGTTTGCGGTAATAATACTCATGCTAAAACAACTCCTTTTCTTTTTTTAACAGTTTATCTTTTATTTTTTGAGGAATGCCGTGCGCAATCAGTTTTCCGAGCAAGAGTCCTGCCGCGCTGACTATAAATATACCGATATCTCCGGGTTTGTCTGCGTCGAAGAAGAGCATTACCAGATCCGTCAAGCATATGGCGAAAGTGATTATCCAAGGGTACAGTACGCGTTTCTTACTGCTCAGCAAATGTGCTCCGAGAGACATACACATAGGACAGAACAGATAATAAGAAAAATACCGTAATGCGCTTATCAGAGCGGGAGATACTGCGGGGGTATTCATGCAATACATATATTTGTACGTATCGTAAAACGGAATGCACATTCTTTGCAAAGCATTTGCCCAAAGTGAAACTTTATTAAACGGAAACAGAGTTTTTCCTGCAAGCACAAATCCGCCCATTGCGGTAAGAAATATGACTGCATACGCCGGAAGTGAGTATTTTTGTTTGACAAGATTTGTTACCAATATAATAAGCATTGTTATTACGGCGATAATGTATAATGCGCCTATTGTTGTGTACGAACC
>CAJLXE010000070.1 GCA_905210525.1 uncultured Clostridia bacterium
GCCGTTCCGCCGCGAAGTTATGCGTACATACGGAGCCGACGTTACGCCTTCTCCGTCCATGACTACCGAAGTCGGACGCAAAATTCTTGCCGAACACCCCAACACAACAGGCAGTCTCGGTTGCGCTATATCGGAAGCCGTTGAAGTTGCCGTTTCCACACCCGGATACAGATACGTTCTCGGCAGCGTGCTCAATCAGGTTCTTCTGCACCAGTCTGTAATAGGTGTTGAATCAAAAATTGCAATGGACAAATACGGCATAAAACCGGACATAATAATAGGCTGTGCCGGCGGCGGTTCCAACCTCGGCGGACTTATCTCTCCGTTTATGGGAGAAATGCTCAGAGGCGAAAAAGAATACAAATTCATTGCTGTTGAACCTGCATCCTGCCCATCTCTTACAAGAGGTAAATTTGCATACGATTTCTGCGATACGGGTATGGTTTGCCCGCTTGCAAAAATGTACACATTGGGATCCGGTTTTATTCCGTCAGCAAACCATGCCGGCGGTCTGCGCTATCACGGTATGAGCTCCACGCTTTCTCAGCTTTATCACGACGGCTATATGGAGGCACGTTCGGTTGAACAAACAGCAGTATTTGAAGCTGCCGAATATTTTGCAAGAGTTGAAGGCATACTGCCTGCACCCGAAAGCAGTCACGCAATAAAAGTTGCTATTGACGAAGCTGTTCGCTGCCGTGAAACAGGTGAAGAAAAAACAATATTGTTCGGACTCACCGGCACAGGATATTTTGATATGCTCGCTTATGAAAAATACAATAACGGAACAATGTCCGATTATATTCCCACTGATGATGAGCTTAAGCAATATATCGAAAAGCTTCCCAAAATTTAATCTGACTAAAACACATTTCAATTATCAAAAAAGAATGCCGTCACTGAACAGACGGCATTCTTTTTTATTTGTGAATTATTGACTGCTTTACTTTCATTTTGGTTTGCGGAAATTACATTATTATGCCATACAGCAAACTGCATCTGTCGGACATACGTAAAATGCTCATAAGCTAAAAAAGCACGAAAAAATCCGATTTTCCGTGCTTTTTATGTAAACTTAGTAAAATTACCGATTTAAGTTGTCGGTAAAAAATTTATTTTGTACCGAACAGTCTGTCGCCCGCATCACCGAGTCCAGGAACGATATAACAATGTTCGTTAAGTTTTTCATCAACCGCCGCAACAAAAACATCTACATCCGGATGCGCTTTTGAAACAGCTTCTATTCCCTCGGGGGCTCCGATAAGGCACACAAGCTTTATATTCTTTGCGTGATGCCTTTTAAGTATCGCTATCGCCTCAATTGCCGAACCGCCTGTTGCAAGCATCGGATCTACAATTATCGCTTCTCTTTCTTCAATATCAACAGGAAGCTTGCAGTAATAATCAACCGGCTTGAGAGAATCTGGGTCTCTGTACAGTCCTATATGACCCACCTTTGCCGCAGGCACAAGATTCAGCATACCGTTTACCATACCCAATCCCGCTCTGAGTATAGGTATAATAGCAACGTTTTTACCGTCTATCATTTTTACTTTTGCCGTAGCAACCGGAGTTTCTATCTCAACATCCTTGAGAGGGAAATCTCTTGTTACTTCATACGCCATAAGCATGGCAATCTCTTCTACCAGTTCTCTGAAATCCTTTGAGCCTGTGTTTTTATCCCTTATAAGTGCAACTTTATGTTGTATAAGCGGATGATCCATAACATGAATTCTGTTATTCATAATGCAATAACCTGTCCGAAAAACGAACTTAAACCTTTCATAGTATTTTATAAAATTTGAATTTGTAATAACATAAACCCGCATTGAAAAACAATAAAAAGATTTATGCTTCATAAAATTTTCAGTTAAAATCAGCTAAACAGTATCGTTATTTTTACTTTTTAAGTATTTCGACGCCGTTATCCGTTCCCACGCATACCGTATCCGCGTAGCCTATAAAGAAACCGGTCTCCAAAACACCCGGAATCATTGTAATCGCGTTGTTAAGCTTTTCAATATCATATTCTTTATCAAGCACAACATCAAGAACAAAATTTCCGTTGTCCGTAATTACCGGTCCATCCTTACGCTTTGCAATCCTTATTTCAGACTTAAAGCCGAGTTTTTCGATAGAATTTCTGACAAGACGCCAAGCCTGCGGTATAACCTCAACCGGCACAGGAAAAGAATCACCGAGTCTGTTTACTTTTTTGCCGTCGTCAATAATAAAAATATATTTCTTTGCCAAAGCTGCTACAACTTTTTCAAGAGTCTGAGCTGCACCGCCGCCTTTGATGCCGTTAAAATTGCCGTCAACCTCATCTGCACCGTCAACTGCAATATCAAGCGCATCCACGCTGCTTATGTCCTTTAAATCAAAACCCAATTCTTCGCAAAGACATCTTGTCTGAAAAGATGTAACCACACCCGTAAAGTGAAGTTTCTCTTCATCCATACGCTTTTTAAGAGCTTTAACAAAAAAATATACCGTAGATCCTGTTCCTATACCTACCGTCATTCCGTTTTCAACAAGCTGAGCCGCCCATTCGCCCGCCTTTTGTTTTTTTTCGCTGTTTGCGTTTTCACATTTCATATAACGAATACCTCAAAATATTGTCCGAAAGCACATTCCCGCGGCCTTCTTCCCTGATATGAGCACAGCACTCCGTGCCAATATATATTATAACAGAAAACTCTTTTTTTTACAACATAAAATACAAAGTTATATAACCTAATCTTGTTACAATATAAAATGTCCGCAAATATTCCCGTTAACAGGAAACAGACGCTTCAATGATATGGCAAATAAAATATCGATGCATTACGGCGGAGACATTTAATCTTGCTTTTTTATCCGGTATATAGTATAATTATACGGAATTAAGTGATTTACGATTTAAATTTGTCGTAAAACAGCAAAAATTTTTAAAGGAATATCACATGGTGTTTACAACTCAGAGTTTTTTATTTTTCTTCCTCCCGTGTTGTCTTGTTTTGTATTATGCCGTTTCGGCTGCAAAAAAGATAAAATGCATTTCTGCATTTATGTGTAAAATACGTGCGAGAGAAGTCATTTTATTCTGCATAAGTATGGGATTTTATTCCTGGACATGCTTCGACGATGGATTGAGATTTCTTCTTTATATATTCGTTGTTTACATTGCCGGAATGATCCTGCAGCGATACTCGGAAAACGGCAAATACTTTATTTTGGGTAAACAAAACGAAAGTAATATGCATCAACTGCGCTTTGCGACACTCACTCTTGCATTGTCCGTATGCATTATATTGTTCATTTTAACCAAATATAAATACAGTGCGGCATTCACTTCAATATGGAACTTTCTCTTCAAAGAAACATTACAGGGAAAGTCTGTAATTGCGCCTATCGGTATTTCATTCATTACGTTTTCCGCGATTTCTTATCTTGCGGATATATATCACGGAAAAGCAAAAGCCGGCAGCATTCTTGACTGCGCATTATACCTTTCCATGTTTTCCAAGGTAATATCGGGTCCTATTGTGCTTTACCGTGACTTCAGAAGCGCAAGCGATAACTGTCGTATAGATATTGAAAATATATCTTACGGCATGACGCGAGTTATGTACGGCTTTGCAAAAAAGCTTATTATTGCAGACGTATTCGGTGCTCTAATATCAACGACTGAAAATTATGCCATAGACGCTCCTATTGCATTGGGAGTCGCCCTATTGTATATGCTGCAGATTTATTACGACTTTTCAGGCTATTCGGATATAGCGTTGGGACTTTCGGCTATGTTGGGGTACCGTTTTAAAGAAAATTTCGATTTTCCGTACCTTTCCTGCTCAATAACCGAATTTTGGCGCCGTTGGCACATTTCTTTGGGGACATGGTTCAAGGAATACGTATATATTCCTCTCGGAGGAAACAGAAAAAGCAAACGCCGCACCATAATAAATATTCTGATTGTCTTCTTCCTGACGGGACTTTGGCACGGCGTTGGATTCGCATTTGTAATATGGGGCATGATTCACGGCATATGCAATGCTCTCGAAAAGCTTTGCAGAGACAAAACGTTCTATAAAAAAATCCCCAAAGCATTCAAATGGCTGTTCACAATGATCGTACTGTATTTCAGCTGGGAGCTTTTCCGTTTCGGCAGCCTCCACAGTGCAAAGCACTGGCTTATCACTGCATTCGGACTCAGCGGCAACGCAACTATTCCGTATACGTGGCGTTATTATTTTGATGCACGTATAATATTCCTTGTTACCGTAGCAATTTTGGGTGCAACGGTATTCGGTCTGCCGAAAGTCAGAGAATTACGTGAACGTTTCATAAGTACAAAAATCGGCTATGCAATACGCCAAATACTCATCGTATTGCTCTTTGCGGTATCGATTCTGTTCATGGTAAATTCAACATACAATCCGTTTCTTTATTTTCAATTTTAAGGAGAAAGCACAATGAAGTTTTTTCGTACAATGACAATTATTTTATTTACCATAATAATAGCTGTTCCTATTATATTTTTCAATTTCTCCCGCAACGCAATTTCAGACATTGACAACCGCAAGCTTGCCGATAATCCGTTTGAATCAGACGGAGACCTTACAAAAAATATAGAAAGCTATATAAATGACCGAATCGGATTCAGAGATAAAATGATTCTTGCATATACTATAATTAACGATCGTCTTTTCAACAAAATGGTGCATCCTATATACACATACGGAAAAGATGGGTATGTATTCGGTTCAGGCATTACGACCTCAGATAATTTCGGTGATTTTCACATCGCCTATGCCGATATGGTAAAGGAAATGCAGGACTACTGCGAAGCACGCGGAATTCCGTTCCTGTTTGTTTTCAATCCGGCAAAACCTGCCGTTCTCAGTGACAAGCTTATGGACGGAATTAATTATAACCGCGTTTGGGTGGACAAGTTTTTTTCCGAATTGGATGCGAGAGGTGTAAATTATGTTGACAATACGATAACATTACGCGAAGCAACAAAGAACGGTCAGGCTGTATTCAATCAGAAATATGACGCAAACCACTGGAATGCACTCGGTGCCTACTGCGGAACACGTGCGGCACTTGAAAAATTACAGAATGACTGTCCGGGAATACATATAGGCGAGCTCTCCGAATTTGACGTTTCTTTTCAGAAAAAAACTTCACTGCTCGTGTCCGAATTTCCGATTAATGAAGACGTGCCTGTCATACATACAAAATGCGATTATGAAAAAATCACATCTGCATACTCTTCACTGCGTCTCGATTCGCAATATCATACATTCGGGTACTACGTTGTTCCTCAAAGACTGCAACAGGGTGCTCCGCGTGCGCTTGTTTTCCAGGGAAGCTACATGAACAGCTACGGCACCGACTTCTTCACGAACGCATTCGGTGAATACATTTTTGTGCACGATTATCAGAACGTCATTGATCTTCCATACTACTTCAATGTTTTTCAGCCTGACTGCGTAATATTTGAAGCTGCCGAATACACTTTTTCAAACGATTTCTTCAATTATAAAAAAATGAAGAACATAGATTACGCGCCTGCAATCACATCACTGTCGCTAGATGACTACAGTACTGTTTCTTATGATTTCAATGTAACCGTCAACGACGCGCTCACGACTATTGAATGGAATACCGATATTGACAGCCGCTATGTGTGGATAAAGATCGGAGACACCGTTTATGACGCGGAAAAATGTGAAAAAGGATACATGCTCACATTAAGAACGGAAGCATACGAAAGTGCCGCAGGCAACATTGCAGTTTACGCTTCCCGCTATTAAAACATATTTATCAGAATTTATAAAAAAAACCCGGTAATGCAATATCAGCATACCGGGTAAAATATTACGTAAATTTAAATGCCAAGCTTTTCCACAAGCTCAGGTCTTACTTTCAAAGTCTTTTTTATGCTTTGTTCTGTACGCCATTCGTCAATCATAGCATGATTTCCAGAAAGCAATACATCCGGCACTTTCTGCCCCCTGAACTCTGCCGGACGCGTATATTGCGGATACTCCAGCAATCCGTTTGAAAAACTTTCATCCTGTGCCGATTCGCTTTTTCCCAAAACCCCGGGAATAAATCTCGATATGCAATCCATAAGCACCATTGCCGGAAGCTCCCCTCCCGTAAGCACATAATCGCCTATCGAAATTTCTTCGTCAATATACGTATCAATCACTCTCTGATCAACGCCTTCATAGTGTCCGCACAAAATTATTATTCTTTCTTCCGCAGAAAGTTCAGCCGCTTTATCATGTGTAAGCGTTCTTCCCTGCGGTGACATATATATACAGCGCGGTTTCTTTTCGGCATCGCCTATAACCGCATCAAATGCGTCAAAAAGCGGCTGAGGGGTCATAACCATTCCCGCGCCGCCCCCGAAAGGATAGTCGTCTGTATGTCTGTGTTTATCAAGCGTGTAATCGCGAATATCATGAGTTCGTATATCCAGTATGCCATTCTGCACCGCTCTGCCGAAAACACTCGTTTCCGTTACAGCTTTGAACATATCCGGAAAAAGAGTCAATATATCAATCCTCATCGGGAAGAATTTCCTCCAAACCTTTTCTGTGTATAAACACAGTATTGTTTTCAACGTCTACCGTCACATACATTTTAAGCGCCGGAATAAGTACGTCTTCCTTTGCGGTTTTTATAACATAAACATCGTTACTGCGTGTAGCCATTACGGAGTCAACAGTTCCGAGCTTTTTGCCGTTATCCGAAAACACTGCGTCACACCCTATAATGTCAGCCCAGTAATATTCGCCCTCATCAAGCTTTCTGCCTTCAGACCTCGGTATCCAAAGATACTTTCCGCGAAAATTTTCCGCCGCATCCATCGTATCTACGCCTTCAAGCTTAAGAAGAACATATGACGGAGCAACACTCCGCCCCGTAACAGCGTATTTAATATAATTACCCGTTTCTTCAACCCAAACATACTTCATGTTCTTGAAACGGGTAACATCATCGGTCAAGGGTTCGACCTTGATCTGCCCCTTGACTCCGTGCGGCTTGGTTACATAGCCAACAGTCAAATAATCTTTCATATCAAAGAATCTCAACACTCACATGCTTGTCCTGCTTGCTTGCCGCCGCTTTTACAACCATGCGTATTGCTCTTGCAATTTTACCGTGCTTACCTATAACCTTACCCATATCTTCAGGCGCCACTTTAAGCTCTATGATTATCTCATCATCTTCGGTTTTCTCATTGACAACAACCTGCTGCGGAAAATCAACGAGACTCTGTGCAATAAACTTCACCAATTCGCCCATAATATTACCCATGCCGCCGAATACGGCAGCTTCCTTTCTGTTCTACACCGGTTGTCAAAACAGGTATAGATGCATTTAATTACTCTACGCCGCTTTTCTTAAGAAGAACTCTTGCCGTATCTGTGGGCTGAGCGCCGTTTTTGATCCACTTTGCAGCCTTTTCAGCGTCAATTTTGATTTCTGCGGGTTCTGTCATAGGATTATATGTTCCTATAAGATCAATGTAAGCACTGTTTCTGGGTGCCTTTGAATCTGCAACCACAACCTTGTAATACGGAGCTTTCTTAGCGCCGATTCTCATCAAACGAATTTTAACAGCCATTGTGTTAAATCCTCCCAATAAATATAAATTATATCATAAATCCTTTTTCGGATAAATGTTCACAAAATCATTAAAATCTGAAATTTTTCC
>CAJLXE010000071.1 GCA_905210525.1 uncultured Clostridia bacterium
CACCCACTGTTTTGTATACACATAAAGGTCATTAAGCTGCGTGGACGAATATCCGCGGCAACACTTAACATATTCGCACAACAATCCTTCTATAAATATGTTTATTTCCAAATCTATATAATTTTTATTTTTGATTCGGCTGTCGTTATTGCACAGTTCAAGAAATTTATTTGACGCAATGGAAACAAGGCGCTTAGCTGCAAAAAGAAAATCATTGGATTTGCAAAGCAGCTTATAATTATCGTGATTTTCTCTTATGTATTGAAAAAACACATCCACAAACTGTTCCAGATCGGTGGAATTCAAAAGTCTTGCATTGTCAAAAAACGTATTTATCAGTTCATTTTCGTAATCTTCGGCAACGCAATAAATGTCGTCATAATGCGAATAAAAAGCGCCTCTGCTTATGTCTGCGCGTTCACACAGCTCGCTGACTGTAATTTTCCCTATTTCTCTTTTTTCGGAAAGCATTTCCGCAAATACGGATTTTATTAGCTTTTGTGTCTTTCTTGAAGAATTATTGAGATTTCTTGCTTTCATACGTGAATCATATTGACAAATTTATTTACAGTGTTCAAATATAAACAGTAATAAAATTTGTGGCCTTTCATTTTCAATGTAATTATATTATAATTCAACAACGTAAGAATGTCAACGGTGTTCACATATTTTGAGTAAAAATGTTGTAGCCGTCAGATATAAAATAATTCAAATAAAGGAGCGAAGAAAGGAATATGCACATAATTGAAGTAGAAAACCTTACCAAAGATTACGGATCCGGGCGCGGCGTGTTTGACGTAAGTATTCACGTTGACAAAGGTGAAGTATTCGGCTTTCTTGGTCCGAACGGTGCCGGTAAATCCACTACAATCAGGCATCTGATGGGTTTTTCAAAGCCGGACAGCGGAAGTACCAAAATACTCGGTCTTGAAACATTTAACAAATACTATGAAATTCTGAACCACGTGGGATATATCCCCGGTGAAATTGCTCTGCCGGCAGGACTTACAGGATGGCAATTTATAAAAATGATGCAAGATTTGCAAAAAATACATAATAAAGAAAAGCTCGACTATATGCTTGATTTGTTTGAACTTGAAGATTCTGTCCTAAAAGGCGAAACCAAACGCATGAGCCTCGGAGTAAAGAGGAAATTGGCAATAGTTACGGCGTTCATGTCGGATCCTGATGTTCTGATACTTGATGAGCCTACAAGCGGTCTCGATCCTGTTATGCAGGAAAATTTTATACAGTTCATACATGATGAAAAGCAACGCGGCAAGACAATATTGCTTTCAAGCCATATATTTTCGGAAATTGATTCCACGTGTGACAGAATTGCAATAATAAAGGATGGAAAAATAGTATCGGAATTTATAGCAAACGACTTGAAACACGCGTCAAAAAAATATTATACGATAACGTTCGGCACGGAATATGCAAAGTCCGATTTTTTACGGCAAGCCGAAAATATCGGTTCATTCACATTGCTGAAAAAAGAAGATAATGAGATATTTATTTCGGTTGAAGACAAAGACCTCAACATTTTGATTGAGGTGCTGTCAAAACTTGACGTTTTATCTTTCAGCAACAGAAAAGAGACGCTTGAAGATTACTTTATGAAATTTTATAAAGAAGATAAGGATTTCGGAGGTGCGCTTAAATGAGTGTTATAGAATTAAATAAGCTTACCAAGGATTACGGTGAAAACAGAGGCATTTTCGATCTTGACCTGAATATTGAGGAAGGTGAAATGGTCGGATATGTCGGAACGAACGGCAGCGGCAAAACCACAACGATAAGAAATATACTGGGCTTTCTGAAGCCTACCGGCGGAAGCGTCTGTGTAAACGGTCTTTCATCGTGGGAACACGCCAGTGAAATCGTAAAAAATATCGGATATGTGCCGGGTGAAATTGCGTTTCCGGATCTTCCCACAGGTATAGATTTTCTTAAATGTCAGGCTGATTTTTTGGGTATGCACGATATGAGCTATGCAAACGAGCTTATCGAAAGGCTTCAGCTTGACCCGCGGGCAAATCTTAAGAGAATGAGTAAAGGTATGAAGCAGAAAACGGCACTTGTTGCGGCTCTTATGAACGATGCTCCAATCATAATACTCGATGAACCTACAACAGGTCTCGATCCGTTGATGCGTGTAACATTCCTTGATATTATAAAAAAAGAGCATAAAAAAGGTAAAACCATATTTATGAGTAGTCACAGCTTTGAAGAAATCGAAAGTACTTGTGACAGAGTAGCTTTCATAAATGACGGCCGCATAATAGACGTATGCGACATGAAAAGTATTACCCGGCGTCCGGTTAAAGACTTCAAAATAGAATTTAACACACATGACGATTATGTTGCTTTTCTTGAAGAAAAATACAAGATTATAAGGCTTCAGGAGCAGTATGATCAGGCAACAGTGCAGATTGATTCCGATAAGACAGCGGAATTGCTCAAGACATTAAATAAATACAATGTAAAATTTATCTCGGAACTGCCTTATACTTTGGAAAAGCATTTCAAAAATATTTTAATAAACAAAAAGGAGAATAAAAGCAATGTTCAGTAAAGCACTTTTCAAACAATCCTGCAAAGCAAACGGAACCATGTGGGCCATAATTACATTTGCAGTATGCTTCATGCTTGCATGCGTAATGCTTATAAGCGGCAGCGGCAGCATAGGTAAGGTAAAAAATTCAATTCAGGATACAATAATTATAAAAGAAATCGACTCACAGCTTCAAAAAAGAGCAATAAATTATTATACAAATGCAGAAGACGGCTTGAATAAATTTGATTCTCTTTTTGCCGCAAATGCAACAGATACACTCTCATACATAATGTGGATTTCTCAAAAACCGGATCAGGCAAATTTTTCTTCACAAGAAGAATATGCCTATGCCATAGAGATGTGGCAAAGTCATATGCCCACGCTTGTAACGGAAGTAGGCAAAGCATATGCAGAAAGCATAAGTGAATGGCAAAATTCCATACCTGCCGCAGAAAACTTCGATTCAACCGAAGCTTATATGGCAGCAGTAAACGAATGGATGGCAAACACTCCCGTATCTCAGGAAAAAGCCGTTGCTGTTGCATATGCCGGAGCGTGTGAAGATCTCAAAGCATACATATATGCAAAAGCTCTTGCAATAGACAGCAGTTATACCGAAGAGTCTACCGAAGCTCAGGAAATGCTCGGTTCTGTTATGTATGTATTGAATCCTGACGGAACATTCAACGATTTCTATACGTCAAACGGAGAAAATATTCCGGATGATTACGACATCATGTCTATTATAGAGCATATAGCTTCATCTGATGTTGAGGAATATGTTGCAAGTACGGAAAGAGCCGAATACCGCAACAGCAGAGCCGAAAGCGGTTCGTCAATATTCATCGCAGGCAATATGTCCCAGCAGGAAAACGTTGATAAAATAGTAAATCAGCTTTCGTCATTCGGTGTCACAAAAGAAAAATACGATTCTTTCGGATATACATACGACTCGCTCAAGCATATATCCGCAACAGCGGTTATAACCTATCGCAACAGACTTGAATACGAACTCGGCATACTTGAGGACAAATACATCAACGGCGCGTTTGCAACAGAAGATGATTATCTTAATGCAGTTGCGGAAAAGACCAACTCATTGGTAAATGAAATTTCGGGCAGTCTTCTTTCGTCTCTCCCTCAGGAAGTATCCGATGCGCTCGAAGAAGTAGGTAAAGCGGATTTGTATACGCTTATTGTAGGTTCTATATTCTACAAGCTTGCAGGCCTTTTGCTTCCTATTATATACATGATAATGGCTTCAAACAACCTCATTGCCGGACAGGTGGACAGCGGTTCAATGGCTTATGTGCTTTCAACATCTACCAAGAGAAATACCGTAGTATTCACTCAAGCTGTATATCTTATAGGTTCTCTGCTTGCTATGTTTGCATTAACAACAGCAACCGGATGCGTATGCCTTTCCATTGTTACAGAGGATGTGACTTTGACGTACGGAAATCTTGTTCTGCTTAACATAGGTGCATTCCTTGTTCTCTTTGCATTGTCCGGACTTTGCTTCTTCACATCATGCTGGTTTGACAGAAGCAAACGTTCAATGGCAATCGGCGGAGGTTTGAGTATATTTGCTTTGGTTGCCGCTATGCTCGGCTTGTTCGGCAGTCCGGTTATTCCTTCTGTCGTAAGGCTCGACGCGCTGAATAATTTTAACTATACAACTATTATAACGTTCTTTGATGTCATTTCAATCATAGATGGTACAAAAACTTTTATATGGAAGTTTGCAATTCTTGCGGTTTGTGGTATAATTGGTTATATAGTAGGTTCGATAAGATTTACAAAGAAAGATTTGCCGCTCTGATAATGACGGCTGTTTAAATAAATTATGTACAAAGGAAAGGTGATTAATATGTTTGAATTTTCAAAACTGTGTAATGAATACGAAAAGCTCACAACTCTCGAAAGAGGCGTAATCTTATCTGAAAAATCAGTAAAAATATTGGCAAAACTGAGATTGCTTGATGTACCGGGCATAAATCCGATTGAAACTCTCGCCTGCTTTATCATGGGGTCGATAGTAGCGGACGGACGCATAAACGAGCAGGAATATCTGCTTATGTATCCCGCACTGATCAAAGTGTTCGGTGACGATTTTGACTTTGCAACGGTAAAAAAATCGATAGAAAACAACTATGACGGCAATAAAGAAATAAAGGATTACACAAAAGATATTACAACCATATTCGGGTATATCGATGATGAACTCAAAGCGGACGTAGTAGGTCTTTGTCTGTGCATTGTCACAATAGACGGCAAAATTTCGCTCAAAGAAAAAAATTATATACGACGTTTATGTAAAGCCTGACCGCTTGAGTACCGACATTGCTTTTGTATAAATTACCGAGGAAAGGAAATCGGAAATATGGAAACTTTTATAAAATTATGTCTGATATACATAATAGGAGCTACTGCTGGGTGGATAACAGAGCTTATTTTCCGCAGAATCGTTCATAAAAAATGGATAAATCCCGGTTTTCTGGTCGGTCCCGGTTTGCCTCTGTACGGAACGGGAACAATATTGCTGTATATAATATGTTCAATGGATTACAGCTTTATTGCATCGCCGTATTTACGGACGCTTTTTATAATAGCAATTATAACTGTTGTAATGACCGTTATTGAGTATATCACAGGGCTTATATTCATAAAAGGTATGAACGTAAAACTGTGGGATTATTCATCGCGTTGGGGTAATATACAAGGTATAATCTGCCCGTTGTTTACATTATTCTGGGGTGTAGCCGGAGCATTGTACTATTTCGTTCTGCATTCGCTTATAGCGTCTGCCGCGGATTGGATAGGCAGGAATTACATATATTCTTTCTTTATGGGAATATATTTCGGAATAATGATTATTGACGCTTGCTATTCGTTCCATATTGTCAGCAAGATAAGAAAATGGGCAAAAGAATACAATGTTGTGGTAAAATACGAAGAACTCAAATTGTCAATCAGAACGCGCGCCGAGCAGCTAAAACAAAAAAGACATTTCGTTCTGTCGTTCAACAGTATCAACGGGCTTAAGCATGAACTGGAAAATTACAAAAACAATATCGGCAGCATAATAAACAAAAGGAAATGATATCGGCAACACCGTGAAAGCAACAACATTCACGGTGTTGTTTTATATAGCATAACAAAAACGCACTGTCCCAAACAGGACAATGCGTTTTTTAAGATTTACGATTTTATTTAATTACATATCCCAGTCTTCACCGAAATCAAAATCAGGTACTTGGTATTCTTGATATTCGCCCAAATCATAAGGAGCTTTTACTTCAACTTCTTTGCCCGGGTTGTTCAGTTTGATGCTTGCTTTGATGCTGACTGTCATTTTCATGCCGCTGTCTTTATCTGTAGTGTCAAAATCTGCCATTTCAATTTCAAGATCTGTTATATACGCGTCCTTTACAACAAACTTTATTGTAATATCACCTATCTCAGCATCTTTTATAGATTTTTCAATCTCTTTCCTTGCCTCTGCTTTCTCGTCATCAGAAGCATCCATAGCGTCTATAACGCTGTTTGCAATACGCGCAATGATTTCCTTTACCTGAGCGCCTGTCTTTGTTATTGTGTACTTGATACCGCCGTCAACATCTTCTTTCTGAATATCTTTGAAATCTTCTTCAGTAAATATATTGGTATCTATTTTTGCATCTTTTTTGATGTTCGGCAAATCAATACCCGTATCGCCTGCCGACTCTCCGGCTTTTGTCTTTATTTTTGTAATTTCTTCATTGCCGTCCATTTTTGTTTTGGTTGCTGTATATGTATTGCCGTCACCCGCACTATACACAGAAACCGATGTCTCGATTTTGCCGAGCACTTCCGTTATCATTGTATACTCAACAAGTATTTTGGGAGCATCTTTATCAGTCTGGTCAATCTTAAGTGTATAACTAAGAGGTATATTTACAGATATCGTATCCCCCATTTTCATGGAGATTGTGGCTTCACCGGAACAATCCGCATATTTCATTTCAGTCATATTCTTCTGAGCTTCGGAATACAATTGATAATCTGTCTTCTTACCGCATCCGGCAAGAGAAAGCATCATAGCAACTATCAAAAGCGCTATCAAAGAAAGTTTTTTCATAACATTTTCCTCCTGAAAATATTGTTTGGCTTCAATGCACTGTAAGAATTTTTAGTCAGTCACAACGCACCGACGCCGTTCATTTTAACCGGCAAATGCAATTTTGCCTCACCGGATTAATAATGTAATTTCATTATATCATAAAAAACACCTTTTGTCTACAAAAAATAAACATTTTCGTCATATAATTTTCAATCTTGTTTTGCAGAAATTTATGTTCTGATATTTTTTAAAATACGATTGATTATTTATTGAAAGTATGATAAAATATAGGAAATTTATAATTTTCGGGATAATCGGTATGAAGTGGATATACAAACTTGAATACAAATACGGAAGAAAAGCAATCGAAAACCTTATGTACTATATTGTAGGCGGAATGGCGGTTGTTTTTGTAATGGATATAATCCTGTCCAATACGGGACGGGTAAGCAGTTTATATGAATTGCTCATGTTTGACAGAGATCTTATTTTCAGCGGTCAGGTATGGAGAATCATAAGCTTTATATTTCTTCCGCCGGATTCAAGTATGCTGTTTATTGTGTTTGCGCTTTATTTCTATTATATGATAGGAACATCGCTTGAAAATGCATGGAGCAGCTTCAGATTCAACGTATATTATTTTACGGGCGTTATATGCACAATCATATTCGGATTTGTAACCGGCTACACAACCAATATGTATCTGAATATGTCGCTGTTTTTTGCTTTTGCAATGCTTTTCCCGGACTATAAGGTACTTTTATTCTTTGTGCTGCCTGTAAAAATAAAATATCTTGCGTACATTGACGCAGCGTTTTTTATTATTGAATTAATCATTGCTCCGTGGCCATATAAAATAGCACTGCTGGTTGCAATAGGAAATT
>CAJLXE010000072.1 GCA_905210525.1 uncultured Clostridia bacterium
TTTATTCGCGCAAGACTGCATAAGACGTCTTTTGCGAATGTTGACAAACAAAAACGGGAATGATATAATCAGATCACAAAAAAAGAAAGCGGCAGTAAAAATAAAAATGTACAATTACAGTGAACAAATATGCAATTACATCGATTCTCAGAGAAGCAATATTCTTGAGGATATTGCGGCTCTTGTTGAAATTCCGAGCGTAAAGGGCGAAAGTGCCGACGGCTCGCCATTCGGCAAATATCCCGCACTTGCCCTCAAAAAAGCTCTTGAAATGTGCCGCAAAAGCGGTTTTGCGGTTAAAAATATATCCAACGCAATAGGTTTTGCCGATATGAACGATTTGCCTCTTGAACTCGGTATTCTTGCGCACGCAGATGTTGTTGCTGCAGGAAGCGGCTGGGACAGCGATCCGTTCAGGTTGACATACAAGGACGGCGTTATTTACGGCAGAGGCGTAAGCGATGACAAAGGTCCCGCCGTCGCCGCGCTTTACGCAATGAAGGCAATCAAGGAGCTCGGCATACCGCTGAAGAAAAACGTAAGACTTATTATCGGCTCTGACGAAGAATGCGGTTCGTCCGATCTTGAATATTACTTCAACAGCGAGCCCACGCCTTTATATTCGTTTTCTCCGGACGCCGAATTTCCCCTCATAAACACGGAAAAAGGTCGTTTTGCTCCGGAATTTTCCGCACACATAAACGATAACGAAGAAAGCTCATTCCCGCGCATACTGTATTTCCGGGGCGGTCATGCGGCAAATGTGGTTCCCGATTCCGCAACGGTAAAAATTGCGGGCGCCGACGCCCAAAGCATTGCAGAAGCAATACGTATCTCGGAACAGCATACCCAAGCGGCATTTACGGCAGATTACGCAGACGGCATTGCAACAATAACCGCCGCAGGTAAATTAGCGCACGCTTCCGTACCCGAAACCGGAAACAATGCCGTTACGGCTTTGCTGTATCTGCTCAAAAGCATAAGATTGGCACAGTGTAAAAGCACCTCGCTCTTTTGCAGTCTTGCAGATATGTTTCCTCATAACGACACATACGGCAGAGCAATCGGCATAGCGTGCGAAGATGAAATATCGGGCAAGCTTACCTGTTCGCTCGATATGCTCCGCTTTGACGGAAAAACATTGACAGGCTGTTTTGACGCAAGAACGCCTATGTGTTCGACAAAACAAAACACGGCAGAGCCTTTGCGCAGGCTGTTTGACAATGCAGGCTTTGAAATAGACAAACTTAATTTTTCGGAACCGCATCATGTATCGCCGGAGCTTCCTTTTGTAAAAACACTGCTTTCGGCATACGAAAAGTACACCGGACAAAAAGGCGAATGTATTGCAATCGGCGGAGGAACTTACGTACACAATATCAAAAACGGAGTAGCTTTCGGGAGCATAATGCCCGGAGTAAACACAAATATGCACGGTGCAAACGAATCCATGCCGTTTGAGGATATAATAACAGCGGCTAAAATTTATGCCGAGGTCATTATGCTTGTGTGCGGATGAAAATTCCGCGCATCAATAAAACGCCCGACGTAAGCGTGTTTGTAAAATACTCAATTTGCGTATTGACTTAAGCGGCCGTTTGTGATATAATGTCTGCTGTCAATCCCGCTAAGAGTATTTTATAGGAGCGCGAATCCAAATTATTTTCGGATAAGGATTTAAACAATCAACTCAATTATAACTGCCACCGGGTAGAAAATGCAGAAGCATTTGTCCGCACATCGTTAGGTCTTTGAAGATGTGCCCGCAAATGCTTATTTTTATATAAAACCGCATATGTATTGCGAAAGAAAGGAAACGGTAACAAACATGAAAAACATATTACGAAAAATAACCGCTTATTTTTCAGTCGGCGAAATTGCACTCTGGTGCGTCTCTGTCGTACTTATTCTCGCGTCATTCTTAATGTTTGACAACGGAAACTGTCTGAAGCTCATAGCATCGCTTATAGGCGTAACATCGCTTATATTCAATGCAAAGGGCAATCCCGCAGGTCAGGTGCTTATAATCATTTTCAGCGTACTTTACGGCATAATTTCTTTTACGTTCGCCTATTACGGAGAAATGATAACATACCTCGGTATGTCGGCGCCTATGGCTGTATGCGCACTTGTTTCGTGGCTTAAGAATCCTTACAACGGAAATAAATCCGAAGTAAAAGTAAACACATTAAAGACAAATGAAATTATTTTTATGTTTGCCTTGACGGCTGTTGTGACAGCAATATTCTATTTCATACTCAAGACACTTAACACCGCAAATATTATTCCGAGTACAATATCCGTTGCAACAAGCTTTGCCGCAGCATATCTCACATTCAGGCGCAGTGCTTTTTATGCATTGGCATATGCGGCAAACGATATTGTTCTTATAATTTTATGGACAATGGCTGCATTTAAAGATATTTCGTATATTTCCGTAATAATCTGCTTCGTTGTTTTTTTGGCAAACGACGCTTACGGGTTCATCAACTGGTCCCGTATGAAAAAAAGACAAATTCAGAACACAAAAGTCGTTACAGGATAAGTTGCTGTATGATATGCTGAATTCGCTCCTGTTGCATCCCGGCGTATTTTCATCTCATACTTGACGTCTTTTCAGAAATAATATATAATAAAATAACAATTACCCGCAAATTTCAAAAATCAAAAATAAGGAGCGGTATTATGGCAAAAAGATTTTTTATAATGTCATGTATTATTGTTACGCTTTGTTTGGGCTCCGGTTGCGGATTCATATCGGAAGCACACGGTTGTAAAGAACATACTCCCATAATTGACAACGCGGTTTTGCCGTCTTGCTCTCAATCAGGCCTTACCGAGGGCAAACACTGCTCGGTTTGCGGTGAGGTCATCGTTCCTCAGGATAAAATACCGCCTCTCGGACATACTCCCGTAACAGACAACGCGGTTTTGCCGTCTTGCTCTCAATCAGGCCTTACCGAAGGCAGGCACTGCTCGGTTTGCGGTGAAATCATCGTTCCGCAGAACGAAATACCGCCGCTCGGACATACTCCCGTAACAGATCCGGCAAAAGCTCCGACTTACACCGAATATGGTCTGACCGAGGGTAAACACTGTTCGGTTTGCGGTGAAATCATCGTTCCTCAAAAGCAAATCCCCAAGCTTTCATCGGGCGCATCTCCCGACGATTGGAATCTTATACTTGTAAATCCATGGAACTATATACCGGACGGATATGCCAATACAATAAAATTAACGTCGTTCGGCTCCCACAAAGTAGATTCGCGGTGTTACGACAGTCTCAAACAAATGCTCGCCGATTGCAAAGCGGCAGGAAATGACCCTGTTATATGTTCTTCTTTCAGAACAGCGGAAGGACAAACAAAGCTTTTCAATAACGCTGTAAAAAAATATACAGACCGCGGATATTCATACGAAGAAGCATATAAGCTTGCCGCAAAAGGCACGGCAATTCCCGGCACAAGCGAACATCAGCTCGGACTTGCGGTAGATATAGTTTCGTATTCAAACTGGAATCTCAACGAATCGCAGCTTAAAACATCTACTCAGCAGTGGCTTATGAAAAATTCATACAAGTACGGTTTTATATTAAGATATCCAACCGGAAAATCCAATATCACGGGAATAATATTCGAACCGTGGCATTACAGATACGTCGGAACAGAAGCGGCAACCGCAATATATGATTCAGGCTGCTGTCTTGAAGAATATTTGCAGAATCTTAAATAAGTCCGACATTGTCGGTTAAACACATTTATTTGCCTGTCGAGCCGAAGCCTTTATCTCCTCTGTCGGTAGCGGAAAAATCATCGCACAAGTCAAACTGCGCCGTTATGTAAGGGACTATAACAAGCTGCGCTACACGTTCCCCGTTACGGATAACTTTCGGCTCGTCGGTATGATTATGAAGCGGAACCATTATTTCGCCCCTGTAATCCGAGTCAATGACGCCAACCTTATTTGCCGGAGCAAGACCTTGTTTCGTGGCAAGTCCGCTTCTGGCAAATATAAGCCCCACAAAGCCCTCAGGTATCTCAACCGCTATACCCGTATGTATCAGTAATGTTGCATGAGCATTTATTGTTGTATCATTATCCGTCAGAGCATATAAATCCGCGCCTGCTGCATATTCCGTTCCGTACGACGGAACAATCGCATTCTCACCGAGCTTTTTCAGTTTTACTTTAATATTATTCATAAATTTATTTCCTTTCGCATATTTCCGATCAAAAATCCCTTATTGCCCATAAGAGCAAAAAATTCTTTTTTGCTCAATAGTTTTCCTCATCGCTTGCTATCGATCTTATCGTCTGATTTATCACATCCCAGCCGAATCCGTTTCTTGCCAGTATTCCGTTAAGGCGTTTGAGTGACGCTTCATCGTTTCTGCCCCTCAGCACTTCACTCGCAACAGCATTCGCCCTTGCATATTCGTCCGTATCGTAATCCTCTTTTACAGAATCTATTATTTCGCTGTCAATGCCGCCCAGCTTCAGGTCATAAAATATTGTTCTCCAGCTTTTCTTTGACCCCGCAAGCCTGTATTCTATATACGCGCGTGCATACGCCGCGTCGTCAATGTATCCCCACTGCTTCATATTTTCGGCTGTACGAAGCGCTGTTTCCTCGGAAAATCCCTTTTCCCGGAGTTTTTTTATAATTTGTTTTTCCGTACGCATACGTGAATTAAGATATTTAAGCGCCTCTTTTTGCGCCTTTGTACACTCATAACCGAATATAAGCTCTTCTATAACCTCGTCCTCCACATCTTCATCGGCAGCTATTCCGCTTTGAGATACCGAAAACGAATCCAATTCCAACGATGTATAATCATCCAATATGACTCTGCATATACGGTCGTCAATGTATTCTACATTTTTAATATGCTTCAATTTATGTCTCTCCGTGCGTCGGTTTTATGCTTCGGTTTACTGTCGGCGAAAATATTATTCCCGAACCGGTTCCGACAGAACATTCCCCCAAAGCTGATACCGTTTTATTATACATTACTTTTTTCGTCACGTCAAGTATTATCCCCGTAACTACGCTGCTTCCCTATTCCGGGCAACAAAAAAGAGGACCCGAAAGTCCCCTTTTTACCTTAAAAAAGTTTTATTTTCCGTCTTTTTTGTCAAGCTTTTTTTGCTCTGCCGAAGCTTTGTGCGCATCGTTTACGGCTTTTACAACCATACCCGACAGTGCTACAAGAGCTATAACGTTAGGTATAACCATAAGCTGGTTGAACATATCCGTAAGCTCCCACACGAGATCGTTTGACAGGCATGAGCCGAGGAACACGAAGCCTATCGCTATGAGCGAATATGCAAGAGTTGCCTTTTTACCGAAAAGATATTCAACATTTATTTTGCCGAACAGGTTCCATCCGAGTATTGTTGAAAATGCAAAGAACAACAGACAAATTGCAACAAAGCTGTTTCCGAAACCGCTTCCGAACACGCTTCCGAAAGCAAGCTGTGCCATATTGGTTTTGTCAACACCTTCGGCTGCACCCGATGCAAGAATACCGTCTCCGGCATAAAGAGTCGAAATTACTATAAGCGCCGTCATTGTAAGAACAACGAACGTATCTATAAACACGCCTATCATTGCAACAACGCCCTGATCGTGCGGCTTTGCAACGTTTGCCATTGCGTGTGCGTGAGGCGTTGAACCCATTCCGGCTTCATTTGAAAACAAGCCTCTCTTTACGCCCTGGCTGACAGCGGTTTTAAGAGCATAACCGATGCTTCCGCCTATAATCGCGTCCGGACGGAACGCATACTTAAATATCAATCCGAATGTTTCCGGAACGTATTTGATTCTCATTATAAGAACCGCAAGTCCGCCTACAAAGTAAAGCACTGCCATTATAGGAACAATCTTTTCCGTAAATGACGCTATTCTCTGAACTCCTCCGAGGAAAACGAAAGCCGAAATCGCAGCGATAATCAGACCTGTAACCCATGAAGGTATTCCGAATGCAGTGTCGCAGGCAGCGCCGATTGAGTTTGACTGAACCATACAGCCCATGAATCCGAGTGCAAGTATTATCGCAACCGCGAAAAATCCAGCAAGGAATGAACCGAATTTGCCCTTAAATGCGGTTTTTATGTAATAAACCGGACCTCCCAGAACTTCACCGTCAGCATTCTTGATTCTTGTCTGCTGTGCAAGAACTGCCTCGGCATAAATTGTTGCCATTCCGAAAAACGCTATTATCCACATCCAGAAAATCGAACCCGGTCCGCCTATTAAAATAGCGCCGCAGGCACCTATTATATTTCCTGTTCCGACCTGTGCCGCAATAGCCGCGGACAACGCCTGAAATGAACTGAGACCGCTTTTCTGTTTTCCGCCGTTCAGGTTGATTTTTCCGAATACTTTACGCATACCTTCGCCGAAAAAGCGAACCTGAACAAATTTTGTTTTGAAAGTGAACAGCAATCCCACTCCGATAAGCAGGATTATAAGTATGTAGTCAGACAAATATGAATTGACTGTTCTTACAATCTTCAATAATGTTTCCATACAACCTCCATATATTAAAAATGTCTGTATTTCCCAACTTCGGAATACAGACACAGCAAAACGTTATAAAAAGGTTGTTGCCCCGTCCGTTTGCCTGAGAGTTTCGGCTTTTATGCCTTGCCCCTTCGGCAGCTCATTCAAGAGCTTCTCCGGAGTTTCCTCCGCTTCCGGTCTGTAAATCCCGGAAACTTCATAGGATAATGAAATATACGTATAATATATCATATTATGCGGATATTGTCAAGCATTTAAATATAATGTGTTTAAATGTCGAACATTGTGGGATAAATTACCGAAAATACGTCAAAGTACAATGTTTATATTAAAAAAATTTTTTATGCGAATGATGTTTTTTATATTTTTTGATTCATAATTTTGAGAATTGCGGAAATAAATAAAACCAAAGCGCGGAATTACGACAGCATCTTTTGACAATAACGTTTTAAATTATAAAAGATGTTTTTTATTCCGCAGTTTTAAGAAAGGATTTTTTACAAACATGAACAACTTATACAAAAAAATAACATATCTGCTTCTGGCTGTAAGCTTTATAGCAACGCTGTTTATGACATCGCCTCAGGTATCGTTTTCCGCGACAGCCGTGCAGATGGGTTCCGAGGGCGGAGTTGTTACGGTAATACAGCGGCGTCTCAAGACATGGGGCTATTACAACGGAAGCGTGGACGGAAAATACGGCACGAAAACGCGGGACGCGGTAATGGCTTTTCAGCGTAAAAACGGCGCAACCGTTGACGGTATTGTCGGCGAAGAGACAGCGGCGGTGATAGGTATAAATCTCAACAACAATTACGAAAGCTCATCTGCGGGCAGTTCTTCGGGACAAAACACATCGGCAGACCAAAGCAGCGACTTATACCTGCTTGCAAGGGTAGTTTACGGCGAAGCAAGAGGCGAACCTTATACCGGGCAGGTTGCGGTAGCGGCTGTTGTTCTGAA
>CAJLXE010000073.1 GCA_905210525.1 uncultured Clostridia bacterium
TTATTCACAATGGGAACTTTATAAAAGTTTCCGTTGTGCACCCCAAACCCGAAAACCAAAACACGTTGTGGCTACTCGTCTGCCTTGCCGGTGGTCGTCGGGTCAGATTGGGATTAAATTTACTTTTCTGTTTGGGGCATTTGGCAAGAATATTTTTTAGTCCTGCGTAAAATTTACAGTAGTAAATACCATTGATATTGTACAGTACAACAAATCGAAAAAATTATACGCATAAATTAATCGATTAAATCCCCAAAATCTATGTTTATAAAGCATACGCTTAAAACTGAATTCCAACAGACAAAAATCCGAAGCTCATTACAATAATGAATTTCGGATTTTTTTACAGCTTTTTACTAAACACTCAATATAGAACCGTAAACTCAATACTCGCCTGACTTGACGACCATCGGCAAGGCAGATTGGTAAACCACATAAGTGCAACATAAACCGCAATTCTTGCGGTTTATGCTTACAGTTTTCGGGGTCAAGGGGGACTTTTACAAAAGTCCCCCTTGAAAAAAAGATCATGCAAAAACGTGCCATGCGCCATAAGAAACGGCGGATATAATTATTCCTGCGGCAAGAACGCCGAGCGCTATTGCGGGGAACGCCTTTTTCATACGCATATTGAACATAGCGGCAATAAGTGCGCCGGTCCAAGCGCCTGTACCGGGGAGCGGGATTGCCACAAATATAAAAAGAGCCCATGCTTCATATTTTTTTACGAGGTCTTCTTTGGAGAGTGCCTTATTTTCCAATTTTGAAACAAAGCTGTCAAGTTTAGGCCATTTTTGTCTGAGCCATGCGAAAATCTTTCTCACAAACAAAATAATGAACGGCACAGGAACAAGGTTGCCTATAAAGCTTAATATGAATGCCTGCCATAGAGTCAGGCCCATTCCCATTCCTATCGGTATTGCTCCGCGAAGTTCCACAACAGGTACCATCGCTACCAAAAACGTCAATATGCATTTTGTGAACATACAATTCTCCTCTGTTTTGAATAACAGTATTTTTTGCAATAAGATTAATGCACAATCAAACCTTTCTCTCAATACTGACTACTGTATTATACAACATATAAGATTTTTTTGCAATCACGAATTTGTAAACATCTAATGTATAATAGTTGACAGAGCATTATTTTTGTAGTAAAATTAACCAAATAGGAGCTTGCAGTCAATGCAAGCCAATTCGGAAGTAGAAAGGGTATAAGATTGAAAGATAAATCTTTCAATTCGCGTTTTGCGGCTTTTGTTGTCATACAGGCAAAAACCGGCCGCAATTTCGCAAGAAAGGAAGTAATTATGGAAAGAAAATATAAGAGAGTTGTGCTTATAGGTCTTGACGGGGCCGGAACATTTTTCCGACAGGCAAAGACTCCTAATCTTGACAAGATTCTGAAAGACGGTTCCGTAACCTACGATGCAATAACATCGTTTCCGAGCATAAGTGCGGAAGGATGGGGTTCAATGCTTCACGGCGTTATGCCTGAGTGTCACAATCTTACAAACACTGTAGTAGGAACGCAAAGATATGATCCCGATTCGGAATATCCGTCCGTATTCAGAATAATAAGAGAAAAATATCCCGATGCGGTTCTCGCCTCATTCAGCGGTTGGAACAGTATAAACTACGGAATCATAGAGGACGGATTAGGCGTTCATAAAATTTCGGGCGCAGACGATTTTGTTACAGATCAGGCAATAGCATACATAAATGAAAACGAGTTTGATTT
Organism: uncultured Clostridia bacterium; assembly: GCA_905210525.1. Taxonomy (GTDB): domain Bacteria; phylum Bacillota; class Clostridia; order HGM11327; family HGM11327; genus SIG351. The sequence goes on from CAJLXE010000073.1 coordinate 1,742, forward strand.
CCTTTTCGTTCAGTACGACAGCACAGACGGCGCAGGTCACCAGAACGGTTACGGTTCGCAAAAGCACCTTGAACAAATAACGCTTATAGATTCCTATATAGGGCGCATATATGACGCTCTCGGCAAAAGAAATATGCTCGACGACACGCTTTTACTGTTCTCAACGGACCACGGCGGCACACCGGGCGGTGTTCACGGAGGCGCTTCCGATGCGGAAATGCATATTCTTGTCGCAGCAGCAGGCAAAAACGTTATAAAAGGCGAAATGAAAAGTCGCAACGGCGTATCAGTAAGAGACATTACGGCAATAGTTCTTTTCGCTCTCGGCATAGAATCTCCCGATAATCTGCAAGCTGTCGTTCCCGAAAATCTCTTTGAAGGATTCGTTCCCGATTATTCAAAAATACATAGAATTGAGCCCGTATGGAAAGAATACAACAAACCGCTGTTTGCAGACGAAGCTTCATTTGAAGAACTCATTGCGGCGGGCAAGCTCAGAACCGTTCTGCATTTTGACGGAAACACAGACGACGCCACAGGCAAATCATCACCCGCGGCAGGCGGAAAGCTTGAATATGTTGACGGCGTGGAAGGCAAGGCTGTTGATTTGTCAAACGGATATATCTCGCTCGGCAAGTACAAGGTCGGGCTTGACAGCTTCTCATTTGCTTTCTGGTTCAAGCTTAAAGATGCGGAAAATGAAGCGCCCATAATCTCAAACAGAAACGCTTCCGTAAACGGCAGTGCCGGATTCTCTTTCACTACCGACAATAAAGGAATCGATTTTACATACGGCAACGGCGAATGGCAAATGAAGTGCCTTCACAACTTTCCTTATCCCGAGGGCTTCGCGGGCAAATGGAGACACGTTGTATTTACGGTAAATCACCGTGCTCAGGGAATTGTTGTATATTACGATTTCGAGAAATGCGATGACCAGCTTTTCCACAGCGACTTCAAGACAATTACGTTTGACGCGCTCGATGTGTGCATAGGTCAGGACGGAACGGGTCAATATCCGGTTCATCTCAACGCGCTTATAGATGAAATGCTCATATTCAACGGAGTTCTTACTCAGCCGGATATAGATAAGCTTAAGAAAATGTATAAAAAATAAATATACCGCCGCATTTGTATTGACATGACGTTGACATTGCCGCAGAAATATGTTAAAATAAAATCGTCGTAATATTACAAAAGGGGACAATTATGTGGAATAAAATAAAAAATAATCTGGCAAATATTATTACGTCCGTCAGATTTTTCGTGGCAATAGCTATACTCATACTTTACTTTACAAAAGCGCAGTATTGGCTCTGGAGATGTCTCGCTCTGTTTGTACTTGGTTCGCTCACAGACGTTGTGGACGGCTTTGTGGCAAGGAAATGCAACTGCGTCAGCTCGTTCGGCAAATTGCTCGACCCCGTTTGCGACAAATCCATGATGCTTGCCATGATGCTCGTACTCGCTCTGGGCGGCTATATCTATATGTGGGTGTTCATAGCGCTCGCACTCAAAGAGCTTGTAATGGTGCTTGGCGCAATATTCTTTTTCAACAAAAAGATTGTCGTTATGTCAAACTGGTACGGTAAATTATCTACATTTCTGTTTACCGTTGCGGTTATAATGTCCATTTTCGGATGGCGCCCGTACTGCGACTGGATTCTGGCAGCAGCCGTTATCTGGACGCTTATAACCATGGTACAATACGGCGTGCTCTATTTCAGGCAGCTCAAAAACGCCTGACAACAACAAAAACAATATTGTCCGTTACTCAAAAATAAGTTTCGGGCGGATTCATAAAACATACTCAAAACAAACTTTATCAGGAGGATTTACTTATGAAATTAGGTGTAGTTGCGGCTTTGTTCAACGACAGACCGCTTAAAGACGCGCTTGATTATCTGAATACTCTCGGAGTACAGATGATAGAAATAGGCGCAGGCGGCTTCCCCGGAAAAGCTCATTGCGATCCGGAGGTACTTCTTGCAGACGAAAAGAAATTTGAAGAATTCAAAAAAACAATAGAAGATTCCGGCATACAGATAAGCGCATTCTCATGCCACGGCAACCCTGTACATCCCAACAAGGAAATGGCAGCAAATTACTGTAAGGATTTCAACAATACCGTATTGATTGCAGAAAAAATGGGTATCGACAGAATAATCACATTCTCAGGCTGCCCCGGCGGCGCTCCCGGAGATACAACCCCCAACTGGGTAACCTGCCCATGGCCGGACGATTTCCTTGCCATACTGGATTATCAGTGGAACGAAGTTCTTGTTCCGTACTGGAAGGAAGCCGTTAAATTCGCAGCGGCTCACGGAATCAAAAAAATTGCTCTTGAAATGCATCCCGGCTTCTGTGTTTACAATCCGGAAACTCTTCTCAAGCTCAGAGAAGCTGTCGGCAGTGACATAATAGGCGCAAATTTTGACCCCAGCCACCTTTTCTGGCAAGGCATTGAACCTGTTGCGGCTATCCGCGAACTCGGCAGTGCAATCCATTACGTACACGCAAAGGATACGAAGATTGATGCTATAAATACTGCAAAACACGGTGTTCTCGATACAAAGCGCTACACGGACGAAATTCACCGTTCATGGATATTCAGATCCGTCGGCTACGGTCACGATATGTCCGTATGGAAAGATATCGTAAGCAATCTTAAGCTTGTCGGCTATGACGACGTTCTCAGCATAGAGCATGAAGACAGTCTCATGGCTCCTACGGAAGGCTTTGAAAAAGCGGTAAAGCTTCTCAAGGACGCTATAATTTCAGAATCTGCCGGCGAAATATGGTGGGCATAATCCGAAATAATCAAATTATAAGAGGAGACTTTGTCAGGTCTCCTCTTTCTTGTCTAAATTCGGATAAAAATTGCGCTGATACAATCAGCTTTATTAAAAACGTTTCCGGTCGGAAATTACGTTGTGCATAAAGCAAAAGCGCGTTGATTATTTGAGGAGACATTAACAACGCACTTTCACTTCGTTTTTTTCGGGCATATTCCCGTTACCGTATTTTATTTACATTCAATCTGTATATTTAACATTGAGATTGTTTTCCTCGGCATATTTTGCCGCATAAGAGTTTCTCGAACATATTATTACAGCATTTTCGTTCACCGATTCCATAAGGTTTCTTATCTCTACAACCGAATCGGGAATAGTTATCGAATCAACATCCGGACCGAACGGCGTACCCGCAAACGGTCCTCCCGATATAGCTCTTACTCCGTCCGGAATAACCACATCTCCCAGTGTCCATATACCCGTAACGATTCCGTTTACAATAGAAAAACCACCGTTCTCCATTGCCCTTTCCTTTTCCCATGGAGCAATTCTGAATGCAGAATCGGCAATGTATTTTATGTTGGATTCGTCTTCAAATATTATTTCCCTGCAGGCATATGCGGTTCTGAAAACGTTATCCTGAAAATATTCAACAGTCGCGGGAATCGTAACCTTCTGAAGCCAATTGTCGTCCGCCAGACCTCCCACGTGTATTTTACCGAACACATCCCAGCCTATTGCTACGACCTTATAACCATGTATCGTATCGGGCAACACAATTTCCTTAACTTCTTTGTTGTTCGTTCCCTCCGGAAGTATCATGGTGTGCAGCATGGCGGTTTTCGCCTCTTCATCTATTACTTCGTATTCATAATCCAGTTTGCTCGGGTCAAACGCTTCGGGCCCGGGCTCAGGCGTAGGCTTCGGTGTGGGAACAGGCGTCGCGGTGGGAACAGGCGTCGCGGTGGGTATAAGCGTCGGTTCAACGGTCGGCTCCAATGTTGCAGTCGGCTCGGTTGTCGGGGAAGGCGTTGTGCCGCAGGCAGACAAACAAACTGTCATAAGTGATATTACCAAAACCCAGATAAGCAATCTTACTATTTTCTTCATTACATTGTACTCCTTTCGCCGCCGGAATAAATTTTGTACGCAAAAACTCATATACGGTCGGTCATTATACTGTTAAATATCATACCACTTGCGATTTTTGTCGGGATGCCACACCGCAAGATCAATTTTATTATACTTAACGGTCACGTTTTATTCAATGCTTTTTTATATCGAAAAGTTGACATATCCTACTGTTTTTTATATCACCGACAACCCGTTATATCAATGCTCCGTTTACAATCAGTTGTTGTGTTTGTTAACTTCCTCAGCAATCAATGCAAGGTTGTTCAGAATTCTGCCGTCATTCGGCGCAAGTCTTGCCGCATTCCGTACCGCTTCAAGTGCTAAGCCGTATCTTTCTGTATAAAAGTAACCCAAAGACAAAAAATCATACGGTTCGGCGCCCCATGCCGACGCTTCGGTTATATAAGATTCCGTTTTATCCGTTACACCGAGTGCGCACTTGCACATATATACTATTCCGTCCCAATCCTGCACGGCATACAAGAGATTAACCATATCCATATACGGTTCTCTCAGATAGGGTGCTTCGGCTATCGCCCTGTAGAGCCAGTTTTTCGCTTCAACAATATCCCCTTTCTGAATGTAACAATGCGCTATATAACGCATAGACGCACACCTCTCGTCTGCCCACAACGCATTCGGCATAGCAATGTGTTTTTTCAAGGTTTCTATGCTTTTATCCCACATTCCGTAATACATATATTCTCTGCCGAGATAATGCATGTTTCTGTCGTCCTCCGGTTCTTCGCTTACGGCAACTTCAAGCAAAGGAAGATATGACGCCCTTGATTTTGTAATATCGGCATAATGATTAAGCTGCATTCCGGGCACACTCACTTTATGTTCAGGAAGCATTCCTGTATATTCAAGAACCTCATGAACGGGATGTTTCCAACGGAAACCGAATCTTGCGTGTGTTTTTTCTATCGTGAACACATACCCCTCACTGCCGTCGTCATTGAAATTCCATGTATATCTGTAATTTGCACGAGTTGTTCCGTCAGTCCATGCCTTTTCGAGTTTTTCTCTCCAACCCGGTTCAAAAACCTCATCCAGATCGGTACATACACATATATCCGCATCACTCGGAATCAATTCCATAGACGCATTCCTCGCAACATCAAAGCGCCACGGAGATATTATTTTCTGCTCAACAATTACTCCGAGATCTTTAAGCTTCTTAACAGTGCCGTCATCTGAACCGGTATCAAGTACCGCTATATAATCCGCCTCGCTCATGGACGATACCCACCGTTCAACGAATTTTTCCTCATTCTTACAAATCGCATATACGCAAACCTTATATCCCATAAAATTTTACCTCCGATTTATTATGTACGGAGTGCTGTTAACACTCCGTTTCATTATATTTGTTTAATTTGCAATAAATCCTGCCGCTTTAAGAGCAGCAATCAGCTCATTCACTTTATTTATAATATCTGTTGTTGTTGCCGACGAATCAAGTGCGGCAACAGTTGCAGCAGGCGATATTACCGCAGCCTCACCTTGCGGTCCCGTAGGACCTGTGGGACCTGTAGGGCCTATTGCTCCTGTTGCGCCTGCAGGACCTGCAGGGCCTATTGCTCCCGTTGCGCCCGTAGGACCTGTAGGACCTATTTCGCCCGTTGCACCTGTAGGACCTGTAGGACCTATTGCTCCTGTTGCGCCCGTAGGACCTGTGGGACCTATTTCGCCCGTTGCACCTGCAGGACCTGCAGGGCCTATTGCTCCCGTTGCGCCCGTAGGACCTGTGGGACCTATTGCTCCTGTTGCGCCCGTAGGACCTGTGGGACCTATTTCGCCCGTTG
>CAJLXE010000074.1 GCA_905210525.1 uncultured Clostridia bacterium
CTATAAAATTGCGTCATACGGCTTCTCAAGAGAATACAACCCCGATGTTGAATCTCAGACAACCGTAAACAATCAAAGGAAAAAATAATTCTTATGATTAAGAGGAGACTTTTTCAAGTCTCCTCTTGAATTTTAAACACTTTAAATCAAAGCTCCTCAAACGGCGACAAAGAACGCTTTAATATACCGTGCATCTGAGCTATCGCAATACCGTAATTCGTTATCGGAACATTCTGTTCTTTTGCTCGGCAAAATCTTGATTTTATTTCACGTTCGTTAAGCATACATCCGCCGCAATGAACAATAAGAGAATATTGAGATAAATCATCGGGAAATTCTCCTCCGGACGTAAAATCAAAGCGTATATTTTTACCCGTATATTTTTTTATCCAATTCGGCAATTTTACAGTGCCTATATCGTTACACTGCCTGTGATGCGTACATCCCTCAGATATAAGTACTGTATCTCCATCGCAAAGAGTATCAAGAGCTTTCGCTCCGTTTACCGTATCTGCCAATTCTCCCTTGTAGCGCACAAATAAAATTGAAAACGATGTCAACGGAACATCCTCCGGAACAATATCGCTTACTTTGCCGAATACCTGCGAATCTGTAATAACCAATGCCGGTCTCCTGCCCAGTGCAGCAAGTGCAGTCTGAAGCTCCGTATCCTTGACAACAACATTTATTGCTCCGCTGTCAAGAATATCACGTATCATTTGCTGTTGAGGAAGTATCATTCTTCCCTTTGGTGCAGATTCATCTATGGGCGTTACGAGAACAACAACATCGTTCCTTTGTATGATATCGCCTACCAATCTGCGCTTATTTCCTGTCTGCCCCGCCGCTTTAGCTATAAGTTCTTTCAATTCATAAACGTTTTTCCCCGTTACAGCACTAACATAAATCTCATTCCCGTGTGCAGCAGGAATTTCGTCCGCAATATCGCATTTGTTGAACGCAATCACATAAGGAATTCCGCGCTTTTCAAATATCTTTTTAAGTTCAATATCCTCTGCCTGCAAACCTTTTGTACAGTCTGTAACGAGAACAGCTATATCGGTTTTGTCAATAATGCGCTTTGCCCTTTGAACGCGCATTTCTCCGAGCAGACCTTCATCGTCCATTCCGGGAGTATCTATAATAACAACGGGGCCCAAAGGTAAAAGCTCCATAGTTTTCATAACAGGATCTGTTGTAGTTCCCTTTACATCGCATACAAGCGACATATTTTGCCCGGTTACAGCATTGACAACGCTTGATTTGCCTGCATTGCGCATTCCGAAAAAACCTATATGTATTCTTTCCGCAGAAGCGGTTTCATTCAATCCCATAAGCTTTTACCTCAAAATCTAAAATCACGTTTGTTTGAAGATTTTATATCCTCTATATTCCTGCGTGCAATATCCCTGACTTTATCTTTCGGAATCTTGTTCAATTCTCTTTCTATCATAGCGAATCCGACTTTTTGCGTTTCTTCGGAAGCATAATCAACAAGATATTCGGTAAGCGTCATAAGCGCGTTAGGATGACAGCAGTTAAGTATCTGACCGTTCTTGCAAAGACTCATAAATCTGTCGCCCGTTCTGCCCTCACGGTAGCACGCTGTACAGAATGACGGAATATGATCTTTCTCCATAAGCCATCTGACACCTTCATCAAGCGATCTTTGATCCGAAACGTCAAACTGCTCGGATTCATGCGGTCTCCTTTTCCGTATAGCCGCCTACCGAAGTGCGCGAAGCTCCGCTTATCTGTGAAATACCGTAATCGAGCACTTTTCCGCGAACGCACTCGCTCTCCCTTGTTGAAATTATCATTCCCGTATAAGGAACGGCTATTCGGATACAGGCTATTATTTTAGCAAACAATTCATCTGAAATACTGTTGTCGAAAACATCCGGATCAATATCATCCGCGTGTTTTATTCTCGGTACGCTTATTGTGTGCGGTCCCACACCGTGAACAGCCTCGAGATGTTCTGCGTGCATAAGAAGTCCCGCAAATTCGTACTGATAGCCCTCAAGTCCGAAAAGAACTCCGAGTCCTACATCATCTATGCCGCCCTCCATTGCCCTGTCCATTGCCTCTGTATGATAATCATAATCATGCTTCGGACCGGTCGGATGAAGCTCCAGATAACTCTTTTTATTGTACGTTTCCTGAAACAGTATGTATGTTCCTATTCCCGCGTCTTTAAGTTTTTTGTAATTTTCAACGGTTGTGGCCGCAATATTTACATTTACGCGCCTGATATCTCCGTTCTTGTGGTGAACGGAATAAATTGTATTTATACATTCAAGAATATATTCTATCGGATTATTTTTCGGGTCTTCTCCCGCTTCTATCGCAAGCCGCTTGTGCCCCATATCCTGAAGAGCTATAACCTCCTGTCGGATTTGCTCCTGCGTAAGCTTTATACGTGCAATATGCTTGTTCTTCATATGATACGGACAATAAACACATCCGTTTACACAATAATTTGAAAGATAAAGAGGTGCAAACATAACTATTCTGTTGCCGTAAAATGCAAGCTTTATTTCATTGGCAAGCTTATACATTTCCTCGATTTTTTCGGGAATATCGCACGCTAAAAGCACAGACGCCTCTCTGTGCGTCAATCCTGCGCACGTGACACCGTTTCCGTTCTTTTTAGGTCTTGCTTTTTCAAGCAATTCGTCTATCAGCTTGACGTTATTTTTGTTTGCCTGAGCATAAGCTATTGTTTCTCTTATTTCGGCGTCATTTATAAATTCATCAGCCTTTAATGATTTCGGATCGTAATTGATCATAAAAATACCCTTTCTTTGCGGTCAGATTTCTCTTTCCGTCAGATTGTTATTATTTATTTTTTTATATCGCCTCTTGCAGTAACGATTTTATATCCTATATTCTTTACAGACTCTTTCAGCAGAGCCAACGACTGTGCCGATTCGGTACCGGTTGAAAGCTTATTATCGTAAAGCGCATATTTTCTTCGTTCGGATAACGGCGAAAGATTCGGCATGACAACATTTGCTCCTGCCTTGATGCCAAGTTCCCGTCCGTTTGGGGAAAGCGTCCCAAGCGCCGTTGTTGCAGGAAGAAGTATATTCGGCTTTATCAGACGAATCAAAGACAATAAAAACAATGTCTGTTGCACACTTCCTGCCGAAAATTTGCCAAACGGAGTATCTTTTTGCGGAATAAACGGACCTATTCCGCACATATCGGGATCAAATTTCCCTATAAACGCAAGATCCTCCGCCAACGTAAATGAAGTCTGAAAAGGACTTCCGACCATAAACCCGCAGCCTGTCTGGAAACCTATATCTTTCAGGTCGTGCAGACAACGCATACGGTTATCAAATGACATACCCGCAGGATGAAGCTTACGGTAATGCTCTTTGTCAGCCGTTTCATGCCGCAGCAGATATCTGTCGGCTCCTGCATTAAACATTCTTACGTAATCATCGCGCGAGTATTCTCCAAATGAAAGCGTAACTGCACAATCATGATATTCCTGCCTTATTTGGGAAACCGTATCGCACACGGCGTCAACGCTCATTGCTCCTTCTCCCCCCTGCATCACAAACGTTCTGAAACCGAGTTTGTAGCCTTCCGCACAGCAATTCAGTATCGTTTCATTTGCAAGGACGTAACGTTCGCACATACTGTTGGACTTTCTTATTCCGCAATAAAAGCAGTCGTTTCTGCAAACATTGCCAACCTCTATCAATCCTCTTATATAAACGTCGGTACCGTAAATTTTGCGCCGCACTTTATCTGCAATATCCGCAGCATACCCTGCAAGCTCCGGAGTCATTGCTTCTATAAGCGTCTGATACTGCAAAACATCAAGCTTTTCTCCATCCGCAAGCGCGTCTATAACTTTAAAAGAATCATTCATCGCTTGTAACATTGGAATATGCAGTCTTAACGCTCAAGCCTTTAATATTGCCGAGCTTGCCTGCCAATGCAGATATGACATTCTGTTCCGCATCGAGTGCAACAGAAACTATATTTATTCCCTTTGCCCTGTATGGGATTCCCATTCTTCCTATAATATACTCTCCGAATTCATGGAGCAATGCATTCAGCTCCTCAACCGCATCCCTTTCAGATACTATTATTGACATTACAGCAACCCTTGTCTGCATATTATATCCTCCAAAATAAAAAATAAGCCGAACCCAACAAAAGGGTACAGCTTTGGCGTAAGATTCAAAACAGTCCCTTTCAGGCAGAGAATTAAAAACCGCTTCTCTTTATGTCAGGTTACAATAAAGTATAACACAAAACCGAGTTTTTTTCAACGGTTATTTTTCCTATGAATTGTTGCCGTCATCACATCGAATTTACGTATAACAATGTGCTTCAATATCATAATTACCGTCCGGGCATAATAAAACGGCACAGGATAATGACATGCCCCCTAAAAGTTGCACACTTTCAAGACACATATCATAAATCCATGCCGTTTGTATTTTTAATGTCCGTCACTCCGTTTTGAATTCATTTATCTTTTTTATGCATATATCGGTAAGTTCGTCTGCATATTCGGATGAAAAGCCTTCGCTGTATATTTTGAAAACAGCCCTTTTAGCGTCCGGTAACACAAGCGACCATCCGTACTTATGCGTTATTTTTATACCGTTTCCTCCGTTTACATTATCCGAAGTATTTGCCAATCTGCGCATTACGGCAGAACGTTTATCCCAAGGACATTCAATTTCTTTTTCCGACAAGTGAATTTCCGGCATAGAATCCATTATCTGCCCAAAGCTTTTTTGTTCCGTTCCCATAAAATTAAGCAAAGAAAGTAAAAACACAATGCCGTCATAGTACATAGACATCTTTCCGACCGGCAACGAATCTACAATACCGTCATGTTTTACAATTTCATTTATCAATGCTCTGGTACCGGATTTTGTCCTGACCACAACACCGTTGTTTGTCCTTGCGATAATATCCACCGCTTCAGGAGCATTATAGTCGGCAACAATATATTTATTATCTTTTTGTTGCTTCAGCGCTATATAATTAAGGAGCAAGTTGACGGAGTTTTTATCGATTTCATTAAGCTTATTATCGAAAAATACAATTTTTTCGCCAAAATCATCAAGCATAACCGTAAGGTCAAACTCATCCGATTCTGACAGTTCGTCTTTTGTGCATATTACTTGCTGTATTCCGAGTTCGGAAAGCAGATTTATCAATACTGCGGATTCTATTCCGCCGTTATTAACAATACGCACCACAAAATTTCCTGCCGGTCGATTTTCAGGTCCCACCGTATATATAACGTGTCTTTCATAAAAGTCGCAGCATCTTTCAAAATTCTGCGGCATACTCATGTTTTCCGCCAAGGCGTAATTTATATTCTTGTTATTTACTGCGTTTTCTATGCTTCTCTCCTGTTTTGACGATACATTTGCACCTTTTTCGTCCATAAAAAACAGTTTTGCCTCGCCATCCGCATTTACTCCGGCATAAATACCGCCGTTTGTGCCGAAAAGTCTTATTGCATACCTCGCCGTAGGAAGCGGCGCCGCCTTAAGTTCTATAATTTTCGTTCCGTGTGCCATAACGCCCGCTCTCACGGCACTGTAAAGCGCTTCGGAAGCAGGAGTACCGTTGTGAGCTATCACTATTCTGCCGTCGCATATTCCCGCAAATGCGGTGCTCACCGCAGAAGCAAATTCGGGCGTAATATCAACATTGAGCTTTCCTCTTATACATTCGTTGTCAAAATATCGGGAAAATCTTTCCGGCTGCCATATTACGTTATCCGATATTACGCTTCCTCGTTCTATTCTCTTTTCGGGCCAAACAGATGCTCCGTTTTTTATTATACAGCGTTCACCCACCGAGCACTCTGAACCTATCGCAGAACCTTCAAAAACACTTGTATTATCCGCAAGCCTGCTTCCCGCACAAACCACGGTTCCCCTGAGTTCACAAGCGCTGCCTACATAAACGTTGTCATGCAAAATAGAATTTTTTATTGTACTCTGTCTGCCCACAAAACACCATTCACCTATTATGCTGTTCGGGTATATCTGAACATTTGCACGTATATTTGAATTTCTGCCGATAATACACGGAGCATTAAGTGTGCACGTTTCGTCAAGCTTTGCATACTTACCAACCCATACGTTTTTCTTTATTTCGTAATATTCCGATGTAAAGTCAATTCCGCCGATTTTACCTGAAATAGCATCAATATTTGCCTGTATATAAGATTTAAGATTTCCTATATCGCACCAATAGCCGTCTGCAACAAATCCATAAACCGACATTCCCATTTCCATTGCCTTAGGAAACAAATCGTGAGAAAAATCGCACACCTTATTATCCTCTGCCAAATCAAGTACATTTTTATTTATAATATATATTCCCGTATTCACGCTGTCGCTGAATACTTCGCTCCAATTCGGTTTTTCCGCAAATCTTATTATTTTACCGTCCCCTTCGGTAATAACCACTCCGTACTCCAAGGGATTCTCGACCCTTTTTAACACAATAGTAATATCTGCATTTTTTTCATTGTGGTATTTTATTGCCTGACTCAGATCTATATCGGTAATGCCGTCCCCGCTAAGTACAACAAACGTATCGCTTAAAAAACTTTGTGCATTTTTAACGCTTCCCGCCGTTCCGAGCGGTGTTGTTTCCACAAAATACTCAAGAGAAACATCCCATGTGCTTCCGTTCCCAAAATGATTCATTATCATATGCGGCATATACTGAAGTGTTACGCCGATTTCGCGTATACCATGCTTTTTGAGCAGTTCTACGGCATAATCAATAACCGGTCTGTTAGCTACCGGCAGCATGGGTTTTGGTAAGTCGCAAGTCAACGGTCTGAGTCTTGTTCCCGCTCCGCCTGCCATAATTATTGCTTTCATAAAAATAACCTTGTTTTGGCACAATAAATATAAATTTGTGTCAATACCTTTCTTCGGAATTTATTACGATGAACACAGCATAAAGCTTTGTGCCGGCTGATTCAAGAATAACAGTAAAACTATTTTGTGTACAGTCAAACGTTAATATACATTTAAAGTCTATGTGACGATTCGTACATTTACACAAAATTTATTCCGAACGGTTTTTTTATATGATTCATATATGTTTTAAGTTAAATTTGTTTTTGCGGGAAATAAAAAAAAAGAGAAGGTTCATAAATCTTCTCTTGAAAGTGTTTTTTAAGAATTAAGCGAATCCAGTTTTTGACGTATGCTTTTCATATCTTCCCATGCGTCTTTTTTCTTTTCGGGATCTCTCAGTAATGCCGACGGATGATATGTTGCAATAAAACTGCATCCCATTTTTTCATACCAATTTCCGCGATCACGTGTAATACGTATGTTTCGGTCTATCATATATCGCGCCGCCGTTGAACCGAGACAAACAACAATTTGCGGCTTCATAACCGCGAACTGTTTTCTCAGGGAAGGCA